>JADFNF010000034.1 GCA_022563485.1 Fidelibacterota bacterium
CGAACAGCCTCATGAGTTGGCGCCTTGAGCTGCCCAGATTTTGGAAGTGTAAGCTAGCCCCCTGTTGTTCTATTGGTGAGCTGAGAGTTGCGACTCGGATCAGCTCCCTGGCAAATCCGTCGAAGGACGAGACGCAATCTTCCAAGGCATTCTCGATCAAGCGAGCAGCCAATTCCTGCTCCACCTCAGCTGCAAGGTCTATGGTCTTCGAGATCAATTCCAAGTTCTTTACGAGTACTTGCCTGGAATTGTGGCGGCCGCAATCTGGGCAGTACGCGAATACACCGTAGACTGCATACCGGAGTGAACAGTTCTCACATATAATCTGTGTCTCAAGTTCTTTCTCACGGTATCTTTGAATGCGGATAGGGCGGTCACGCTTCACTTCAAGGCTAATACCAATTCCAAAATCGCCTGCGGGTTTTATGTTGAACTCATGTCTTTTAAAATCTTTATAGATGGCATCAGTTATTTGACGAGCGACAATGGACTTTGCGTACTTGATTTGCTTCGGTGTATGGAATTCTGACTGCTCTGCAGTGTAACCACAGTAAGGACAATAGCAATCAGTAGCATCAGGCAAACCAGTGCCAAGGGTTATTTTGAAATAACCTTTACACTCTCCTTTGGGACATTGTCGGCCTGTATATTCTTCCTTGTCGGTAGGAAGGGTGATAGAGAATGAATTGCCTAATCTTTCAAGATGTCTCATGATGTTAGGTGTTCTCGCCTATGACCCGATTGGATTGCGTTCGTTTTCTACAATCCCTATCCCCTTATCCGTCAGCCCAGGATGACTCCCTAGGGGAAATTAGCGGGGACCGGGGAAGAAATACAAAATGAAAAGTACAAAATTACCCCAGAGGTCTCTTCGGGGCTGATCGCTGACGGCTGAAGGCCGGAACCTACATGCGCGCTATCATCGCATCGGCGAACTCGCTGGTCTTGAGCAGGGTGGCACCGTCCATGAGGCGGTGGAAGTCGTAGGTGACCTGCCGGGCGCCAATGGCTCCCTTCAGACCCTTGATAAGCAGGTCCGCCGCCTCGTCCCAGCCCATGTAGCGCAGCATGAGCTCGCCGGAGAGGATCAGGGAGCCGGGGTTCACCTTGTCCTGGTCGGCGTACTTGGGGGCGGTGCCGTGGGTGGCCTCGAAGATCGCCACACCGGTGTCGTAGTTGAGGTTGGCCCCCGGGGCGATGCCGATGCCCCCCACCTGGGCGGCCAGGGCGTCGGAGATATAGTCGCCGTTGAGGTTCATGGTGGCCACCACGTCGTACTCGTTGGGGCGGGTGAGGATCTGCTGGAGAAAGGCGTCGGCAATGATGTCCTTGATGAGCAGCTTGCCCTGGTCCAGGGCCGCACGCTGGGCATCGTTGGCGGCCGCCTCACCCGTGGCGCTCTTGATACGGTCGTACTCGGCCCAGGTGAAGACCTCCGCGCCGAATTCCTCCTCGGCCAGCTCGTAGCCCCACTGCTTGAAGGCCCCCTCGGTGAACTTCATGATGTTCCCCTTGTGCACCAGGGTGATACTCTTGCGGTGGTGGCTCAAGGCGTACCGGATGGCCGCCCGCATCAACCGGGCCGTCCCTTCCCGGGAGATCGGCTTGATGCCGATGGCGGTGGACTCGGGAAAGCGGACCTTGTCATAGCGGTCGGGAAAGACCTTCTTGAACAACGTCAGCAGTTCCTTGAGGTCTTCGGTGCCGGCCTCGAACTCGATACCGGCGTAAATGTCCTCGGTGTTCTCCCGGAAGATGACCATATCCACCAGCTGAGGATTCTTCACCGGGGAGGGGACCCCCTCGAACCAGCGCACGGGGCGCAGGCAGACGTACAGGTCCAGCCGCTGGCGCAGGGCTACGTTGATCGACCGGATGCCGCCGCCGATGGGCGTGGTAAGGGGTCCCTTGATAGCGACGAGATGGTCGCGGATGGCGTCCAGCGTTTCCTCGGGCAGCCAGGTGCCGGGTCCGTACACGTCATTGGATTTATCCCCGGCGAACACCTCCATCCAGGCAATTTTTCGTCGAGGGCCGTAGGCCTTATTCACCGCCGCATCGAGGACCCGCACCGTAGCCCGCCAGATATCACGCCCGGTGCCGTCGCCCTCAATAAAGGGGATGATGGGCTGATCGGGAACCTCCAGCCCGTCGGAGGCCTGTTTAATTTTTTCCCCACCGGGGGGACTGACGATGTGCTGGTATTCACTCATGATGGTTCCTCATAGGTCACAATGATAGGTAATGGAGCGACTATTTATCGCTTTTCTTGGACTCAGTGGACGCGGTTGCAGGTTTCTTTGCGTCCTTTTTTCCAGGTTTCTCCCCGCCGCCCTCCTTCGACTTGCCCTGATCTTTTTCACCGGCGCCGGACTTGCGGGCATAATCGGTGATATAGAAACCCGACCCCTTGAAAATCAGGCCGGCTCCGGCTCCAATGAGGCGACGCAGCCGTTCCTTATGGCATTGGGGACAGGTCGTGAGGTTCGGGTCATTCATACTCTGGAACATATCGAACCCGTGACCACAGGCCTCGCACTCGTAGCTATAGGTTGGCATCGATTCTTTTCCTCATTCTGCCCCACTCCCGGGGCGGAGCTTAAAACTTTCAGGTCAACTGATAAAACTTAGATGGGATCAAGGGGCCGCCGGTTACAGTGTGTTTCCCGCACCGGCCCACGGCCCATTCACATAGTCCCCGACGGGCCGGATCAACCATGCCCGAACTTCTTTTTCAGATAGTCATTCACGATGGGGGGGACAAATTCGGAGACGTCCCGGCCCAGGCTGGCCACCTCACGAATGATGGTTGAGTTGAGGTGGGTGTACCGGGCATGGGGCATGAGAAAGACGGTGGTGATATCCGGTTCCATATGGCGATTCATGAGGGCCATCTGAAATTCATGCTCAAAGTCGGACAAGGCCCGCAATCCCCGGATGATGGCGCAGGCCCCTTTCTCACGGGCATTATCCACTAACAGTCCTGAAAAATGATCCACCTCAACATGTGCCAGATCCTGCGTGGCTGTACGGATCATGGCCATTTTTTCATCGGTGGTGAACAGGGACTCCTTCTCGGGGTTATCGCCCACGGCTACGATGACCTGGTCGAATAGGGCCAAGGCACGGACAATCACATCCAGGTGGCCGTTGGTGATGGGGTCGAAGGAACCCGGATAGATCACGCTCCTCATGCTCCCGCCCGCCATATGCAAACTTTCGTCTTGCCGTAGTAGCGCACATCCAACTCCTTGGGCACCGAGGCACTGCTGGACAGTTCCATAACGAACACCCCGCCCGGCTTCACCCTGTCACGGACCATTGCCTGGAGGCTGTCCCAACTGGCGTTCTGATAGGGTGGGTCGGCCAGCACCACATCGAACCGTTGCGATGCGGCGGCCAGGTAGCTCGCCACATCCATCGGGCGGACAGTGATCTGGTCCTCGGCCTCGATCCGGCCCAAATTGTGCTCCAGGACCGCCAGAGCGCGCGCATCGTTTTCCACGAACGTGATATGGGCGGCGCCGCGACTGAGGGCCTCCAGCCCCAGGGTTCCGATACCGGCGAACAGGTCGCAAACCGTTTTGCCCGCCCACGGTTCCAGACGCTCAAAGACCGACTTTCGAACGATAGCCTTAGTGGGGCGGATGCTGTCATCCGGGCTCTCTTTGAGTTTCAAGCCCCGGTAGCTCCCTGCGATGATAACAGTGGCGATGCTGTAGTCCCCTCAGTGATGTTAAAGATAACCCGTAACAGGTAGGCCTCTATGGATGGCTCATCCTGCCTCAGGAGGCTCATGCGGTGGTAGTGCGCACTGGCCACCACCTGGGTGATTTCGACCAGGTGGGCCTCAATTTCCACCAGGGAACCCCTGATAACATATTCACCCGCTTTCATGGTACCGGGGATCATCTCTACAATCGCTCCCCCGCTGCTTTTTATATGATCCTGCAATCGCGTGAAGAACCGATCATATTCGGCTTCCACCGGTCGCAGGGCTCCGGTGCGCTCCTGGGAGGCGTAGGCCACCGTCCCCAACCAGTAACCGGGTGTGCCGTCGGCTATAGGACCGATCACATCGCCGTACTGGTACCCGACAACCTTGGCGTTCAATTGAGGCAGGACTGTCTTCAATTCCTCACCCCATATCCGGTAAATGAACATGCCCATTCCGGCGGCCATGAAGTCAACGGTAGCCCTGGCCGGCAGTTGATCCAAAAAATCGGCCAGGACTTTGGCACAGGTCCCCTGAGGGAGCTTGGCAACCGGTGGGACCGGTAGAGCCGGTTGGGAGATTCTGACCACCGGGATCAGGCTCCGTAGACGAACCAGGTACCCCTCTTGGTATCCCCAGTAGGCCGCTGCGGCCAAAATAAGCAGGGACAATACGACCCACCTCCGGGACTTGGATTTTTTCTGAAGCTGAACCTTGGACGCCGCCCGAGACGGGTCGGCCCGGGACTGCAGTCGATCGATGATGGCTTCCTCATGGTCCGGTAGCCCCAAGCCTACCTCGGCCCCTACTCCCTGCAGCCCCGGTTCCTTCAGGAGGTTAATATCAAACACGCTGGCTGACCCATATGGCATCCGCCAACTCGGCGAAGGCCGACTGAGTAAAGCGGTTGTCTGCTTCCGGAACTTCAGGCCAGTTCCACCGCCAGAACGGATTCAGCAGGGAGAGGCTGCTTTGCTCCCTCCCAAGAATAGAAGCCAGGAAATCAGCATTCCCCGAACCGAGGTAAACAAACACGCTCTCAATTTCAGGGAAGAGGGCATCCTCCCCACCCGTAAGTTGCTCAACGAAGGCAGCCAGGGGTTCCTTCAGATCACTCCGCCCAACCGTGGTGACCTGCACCACCTTCGACCCATCCCGCTGGAGCAGGTGGAGGGCCTGGAATTGACCGTCCTGGACTTCCAGGAACTGGTCATTCCCAAGCTCGGAAGCCCGCCAGAAAAGCCGTCGCCCACGGTTTAAACCGGGAACCACCTGGTTCGCATAGCTATAAGCCGAAAAAATGCCGATGGAGAGCTGATGGGCTGCGCCATCAGCATTCCGTGGAAGGGCCGCATCAACGGCCCGGCGAAGGACGGCCGGGCAGTCAATGTTCAAGTACAGTCCGGCTGCGTCGTCGAGCGCAAACTGAAAGCTGTCGTAGAAGGGCCGGTCACCGAATCGGTTTTTCCGGATAAACCCCAGTTGCTCCTTCACGTCCCAGGCAGGATCAATCCCCATGACCGAATAGTTGCAAAAAGCGGCGTCCAAGGTGACGTAGACCAGGGATTGATCTTCCTCCTCGACTTCGGCCAAAACAGTCTGGATCATTTTTCGAATCGAGGCAACATTATGAAAGCCGTCCACCTCTTGCTCCCAGGGAATAACCTGGCAGGCTACCAGCCGTACATCATCAACCTGCTTGTCCCAATTGATATATCGTAGTTCATGGCTTGAAACGGCGATGGCTAACATCGGGTGCTAATCAGCTGATCGTGGGGACTACCGTCTGCGCCAAGGTGCCTCCCCGTCGACGATCGCTCCATGACCCCGGGGTTTGAACCGAAACAGAAGATAGCGCGTCTCAACATAGTCATTCGTAATGGGGCTGGCAATTCTCAACTCTTTGGACGTTGAGTCGATTTCGATGATGAAAGGTTCCCGAATCACCGAACTCAAAAGCAGCTCGTCATTGAGACGAAAACGGTTCCAATCATAATCGGTGTAGACCTCACTATGGCTGCCAAAACTGGAATCGATCAGACCACGATAAGCGAGGTCGCTTGCAAATCGGGCCAATACGGCCTTGCCACTGATATAGACTGTGTCGTTATCGGCCCGCTCATCGTTCCAGATAAGCATCGTATAGATCGTATCCAGAACCGTTTTCCGGAGGGATCGCCCAACGGAAAAGGTGGTGTCCAAATCATAGATCATGCCATCGGGAATATCAACCTGATATGGTATTCCGCCAACATGAATAACCTGATCGCCGGTAAACGTGGAATCGCCAATCATCGAGTCGTGTGTCTGACTGACCAGCGCGAACAGAAATGGCCCATCTACGGTATAACTCCCCGTCAGGGTATGATAGAAGTTTTCGGCGGATTGAATCACGTCCATGCGACGATGACTCTCTATGAGGTATCGTTCCTCCTCGGCCCAGATACTTTTAGGGACATAGACGACGGCAATGAGTAAAAAAACGCCAATAACGGAAAGCCAATCCAGAATCAGCAGTCGTGTATGTGTTGCGCGGCGGTCCCACCATTGGGACAGTTTCCGGACAACCGTCAGATTCCCGACCGTCTTGAGCGCCGAGGTAAATAGATTCAAAATTTTGTTTTTGGTCAACGTCAATTTATTCAATAGAGACACCTTTCTGCACGGTTGTATCTGCTTGCGCGGTCAGGAGCCCCTCCCACCGCGCAAGTAACCTGGGACCGATCCCATGAACGTATGTCAGGTCCTGGATGGTCTGAAAGTATCCGTTTTTAGTACGATAATCGATAATTTTCTTTGCTAATACAGGGCCGATGCCGTGTAGCTGCTGCAGCTGCTCATTGTCAGCGCGGTTCACGTCTATCGGGGCACTGATCGCCAGGACATTGGGCGGCAATGTGGCCCCATCCCCCGTGGCCAAATAAGCCGGCCCACCGGCATGGAAAGCTTCCAGATCTGCGGCTCGCTCGGCCTGTTCAGCTGGCGTGGGCCGTTCAAGGTACCCGCGAATTTCACGAGCCAGGAGTCCGATCATAAAAAGCACCCCCAGAAATTTGAGGAGCCGCTCCTCGCTAGGCGTGAAAAACTTCACTCAGCCGGTGAACTTTCCAACTCGCTCCGCCTCAGGAATAGGCGGCTCAATGGCCATCAACTTTTCGTATGCCTTCTGCTGCTCCTTACTTACCCGAGCGGGCGATATGACCTGAATCCGAGCCAGCTGATCGCCGTGTCCCCGTCCCCGCAACTCTGGGAATCCCTTGCCACGCATGCGCAGAATATGGCCCGATTGGATACCGGGTGGAAATTTCAGATTGGCCGTTCCATCCAGTGTCGGAACCTTGATCGTGGTCCCCAAAGCCGCCTCCGCAAACGAGATGTTGACCGTCAGCATCACATCTCTGCCATGGCGGGTAAACACGGGATGGTTCTTTTCGTCAAACATGACCAGCAGGTCACCGGCTCGTGCACCCCGCTGGCCGCGATTGCCCTCACCACTCAAAGTCATGTAGTTCCCCGCGGCCACACCCGCCGGCACATCGATTTTAATCTCCCGGCCCACCTTCATACGACCGTCGCCATGACAGGTCCGGCAGGGGCGTTCTATCACCTGCCCCGTGCCTCCACAGTTCCGGCACTCCTTCACATTCACGATCTGACCAAGGATGGATCGCTGGATCTGATGAATTTCCCCGCTGCCCCGGCATTGAAGACAGGTAACCAATGCGCCCCCTCCGGCGGCACCGGAGCCCCCACAGCTTTCGCAGGCCTCAAAGCGCTTGATACGGATGGTTTGTTCGACACCGGAAGCAATCTCTTCGTAAGTGAGGACTAAGTTTACGCGCAGATCACTGCCCCGCGCCTGATGCCTCCCCCTGCGGGTGGTCGTGCTAAAAATATCATCGAAACCCCCAAATCCGCCGATACCAGACATGAAGGTGCGCAGGGCATCGGACAGATCAAATTCAAATCCACCGGCGGGACCCCCGCTATTCATTCCTGCGGCGCCGAACTGATCATACTGCGCTCGTTTCTGGGGATTGTTTAGTACCTCGTACGCCTCGGCGGCATCCTTGAATTTCTGTTCTGCAGCTTTGTCGCCCGAGTTCTTATCGGGGTGATACTTCAGGGCCAGTTTGCGGTAGACCTTTTTTATCTCTTCCGAACTGGCATTCCTATTTATGCCGAGCGCATCGTAATAATCAGCCATGGCGCCTATCCGCTCACCACGACCTTGGCATGGCGAATGACCTTGTCCCGATATTTGTAGCCGGGTTCATATTCTTCGATAATAATCCCCTTGGGGACCTTTTTCGAGGACCGATTCATGAGCGCCTCATGCAGGTCAGTGTCAAACTTCTGCCCCACGGAACCGATCGTTTCAACCCCCTCCGCTTCCAGCAATTTGGTGAATTTATCGATGATCAACTCCACCCCCCGCACCACCGGATCATCTCCCTTGGATTCTGTTTCCTTGGCATGTTCGACCGTGCGACGTAAATCATCGAGGATTGGGAGTACCTTACGGATCATGTGGCCACCGGCATAGGTCATCAGCTCATTTTTTTCCCGGGTCGTCCGTTTAATATGGTTGTCAAATTCGGCCCGCAAGCGGAGATATCTGCTCTCCAACTCCCCCGCACTGACCTCCCCTCCTTTGGCCTCTTCCGCGTCCGCGCTCTGACCGGTGGATTCGGCATCCGTTTTCGCCCCATTGACCTGGCCCGATCTATTGGCCCCACTACGCACTTCCGGTGCCGGCTTTTGCCCGGCCAACTCCTCCTGGCCTTCCGTCAGCTTTCCATCACCGTTCGCCGGATTTTTTGCCTTTTCTTGCTTGGTCTTAGACATCCAGTTCGTTAACTCCCGTCCCCCGTCATCTCTGATAGGGTATTGCTTAAAAATTCGAGGATGGCAAAAACCTGGGCATAATTGACCCTCGTGGGCGCCAGTACCGCCATGACCCCCAGGTTACCTCCCTGGTAAAATCCACGACTGATGGTAGCAAAAGTTTCCAGCTGCTCGTCGTCGTGCTCAGTACCGATAGTGACCTGCACCTCCTCATCGAGATGGCTCCCCTGAATCAGCGCGCGCAGCCGCCCCTCATTTTCCACCAAACCGGCCAGGATGGTCACATTGGCTGGGTCGACGAATTCAGGACTTTCCAAAATCTTTGACAGGCCCTGGGTATACATCTCCACACGGTCGGGAGCATCAAACAGTTCGTTGGAATGCTCCAGTATGAATGTGGTCACGCCGAGCTCGTCGGCAAGCGTACCGGACAAACGGGACCCGATCGTCGCTTGAATCTCCTCCAGGGTAAGGCCGCAAAGCCGTTCACGAAGGATTTCCTCCACCGTAATGAGTTGATCATCCCGCAGGGCCTGCTGGGTCTCGGCCACCACGGTATGCAGGCTCCCGCTATCTAGTTCCAGGACATAGAGCGTGCGCTGCATGCTGATGGGGACCAACCGGATACCGGATAACCGGGCCGTCAGATTCACCGGCGCTATGGTAATTCCGACGTTACCGGACAGCTGGGAAATAATATGGGCGACGATTTGCAGCCTTTTGTCGACGCTTCCGGAAATTTCTTCCAGATTGCGAATGATCTCCGCTGCCAGCTGATCATTCAGGTCTTCGACCACCATGAGCTGATTCACATAGGTTCGATAGCCCTGATCCGTGGGGACCTTCCCGGCAGAGGTATGCGGATGGGTCAAATACCCGTTCCGCTCGAGATCGGCCATTGTGTTTCTGATGGTAGCGGGACTGATGGCAATACGGTAAACGTCCCTGACCCGCTTGGAAGGGACTGGCTGCGCAGTATGGATATAATCCTCCACCGTCGCAGCCAAGATTTTACTCTCCCGCTCTGTAAGGTGCATGTTCATGGTATTTCGGTAGAAAAGTTAGTTTTGTGGCGATTAAAAATCAAGGGGACCCCGTCGAGAAAATCCTATCTGCCCCGCAGAGCCTTCGGGCTGATGAATTTACCGATGCTCCGGGAACTCCCCAACGTCCCCAAAGCGATGCCCAGACTCGTCAGAGCCAGCGCAAGGTAGGGCGGCCGGATAAGCCGGTAAAGAACAAATTGCTCCAGGATATAATTAATGACATCCAGGATCCCCAGAATGGCGAACACCGCCAAGCCGGCCCCCAGCAACCCTTGCAAGGTCCCCTCCACCAGGAACGGAAACCGAATGAACTGCCGTGAGCCCCCCAGCAGGTAGAGGATATCGATGGTCTCCCGCTTCGCATAAATGGATAGTTTAATGGTATTTGATACCAGAAATATAGCCGCCCATAAGGCGATAATGCCCAAGGTCAAACCCCCGTACACGGCGAATTTGATATATCGCTCCAGAATGCGCACCAATTCCCCACGGTAGGCGACATCGGTTACGCCCGGGGTTTGGACAATGTCATCCGCGATGCGGTTGATGCGCCGGGCGGTACGATAGCCCCTCGCCACCAGGACCACCGCCCCGGCCGGCAGGGGATTGGTCCCCAGCACCTCCACCACATCCTCGCCGAACTCATGCTTAAAGATCTCGGCGGCCCGTTCCTTATTGATAAACTCCGTACTGGAAATCCCTTCCACATCTTTCAGTTTTTGATAAAGCTGGAAAGCTTCCTTTGTCGTGTAGAGGGGATCAAAGAACACATCAATGCGATACTGGCTTTGAAGCCGGCGCGTCGCCCGATCGAAGTTACTCAAGATGATATAGGCGCCGCCGAACAGCACCAGGGTAAGGGCGATGGTGAAGATCGATCCCATGGCGGGGAGTCTGGCGCGCCATAAGGCCCGGATGCCTTCACCTAAAAGGTAAAATAAACGACCCATCATTCCAGCAAACAGCCCTCACTGATCTCAATGACCCGCCCATGCTCCCCGGAGGTGAGGTTATAATCATGGGTCGCCACCACGACCGTGCTATGGTTCTCCAGGGCCAGAAAAGTGAGTAAATCGAGGATTTCCATGGCCGTACCGGCGTCGAGGTTCCCGGTGGGTTCGTCGGCTAGGATGATCGCGGGGTTCTTGACGATTGCCCGGGCAATGGCCACCCGCTGCTGCTCCCCGCCGCTCAGCTCCCGCGGATAGTGATGGGCCCGATCCGATAGACCGACATCATCCAAAACGCTGTAGGTCCGCTCCCGGATTTCACGCCGCGGCAGCCCCATAATGTGGAGCGGCAAAGCGACGTTGTCATAGGCGTTTCGATCCGACAGCAGACGGAAATTCTGGAAGATCAGACCCAGGGTCCGGCGGAGGGTAGGGATGTGTCTACGACGGATTTTATGGGTCAGAAACCCGTTGACCTCCACCTGCCCCTCATCGGGCAGCAGCTCCGCATAAATTAACCTGAATATAGTCGATTTGCCTGCTCCAGATGGTCCCACCAAAAAGACCAACTCCCCATGATCAATTTTGAAATCGATATTGAAAACGCCGGGACCCCTTTGATAGGTGAGGGAGACATTTGTAAAACTGATCATGGCTTCATCTCAGTCGCGACCCGTTTCCCGCGTGACCTGCCGATGGCTCACCGGCCCCCCCAGCGATACATATACACCGTGAAGACAGCATACACCCCGAGCAAAATTATTCCCGCGCTCCGCCTAACCCCACCCTGGAACCTGATCATGGGTAGCAGGATAATGGTGAGCGCCAACATGAGCGGCATCTGAATCAGGACCGCGTTGGCCGGAATCTGGATGGGCTTGATCAGGGGAACAATGCCCATAACGGCCATCAGGTTGAACACGTTTGACCCCAGGATATTGCCCAGGACAATCCCCGAGTGTTTGCGGAAGGCCGCAATCATAGAGGTGGCCAGTTCGGGTATGGACGTTCCAATCGCCACGATCGTTGCGCCGATCACCAACTCGGGAACGTCAAAGAAACGGGCAATAGTCACGGCCGAATTCGTGAAAATTTGGGCGCCGATCAACAGGACGACCAGTCCCAGGAGCAGGGCCATGATAAAATGCACCGGGCGTTTTCCTGGCGAGACCGTGATCGATTCCGGGGAGAGCAGCGGGGTTTTGATCAGCCGGTAAATGTAAAGGAGAATACCGGCAAGCAGGATGATACCATCGCTGCGATTGAGCTCGCCATCGAGACTGAGCCCAATGAATAGCACGGTGACACCGATGACGATCAAGATATCGTTGCGCAGACGGCTATAGTTGGCCGCCACGGGAAAGATCACCGCACTGGCGGCCAAAATCAGGGCGACGTTGGCAATATTCGAACCGATGATATTACCTACCGCAATGTCGGGCACATCATGGAGCACCGAGTAGAGACTGACCGAGAACTCCGGCATACTGGTGCCGAAAGCCACCACGCTGAGACCTATAACGATGGGCGCGACTCGCAGATGAGACGCCAGCCGGCTGCCGCCCCATACCAGACCTTCAGCACCAAGATAGATGCAGACTGCTCCCACGATCAGCAGCATGCTGTTGAGGATCATTGGTACAGGCGGTGCTCCTCGATATAGTCTCGGACCACCGGTGCGAGGGAGTCGCCGGTAGATTCGCCTCTGCCGATCTGGCCGCGCACCATCGTAGAAGCCAACTGGGCGTAGTAGGGGATAATCGTCAAATCGGCGGTAAAGGGAACGACCGGTGGCGCCCCGGCACGTGTAAAGCAGACGATATGCACGAGTTCAGCCAATCGCCGCCATTCGTGCCAGGTGGTAAATTGCCCCGCCTGATCGCCACCCATTATCAGGTAGCAGCTGGCCTGGGGATGATGGCGCTTCAGGTCATCCACCGTCTCAATGGTCGGCACAGCCCGCCCTTGGTCGATCTCGTAACTCAGCACCTGCCACTCTGACCTCAGCCCCGCCAGCAGCTGGATCATGGCCATCCGATGGTGAGCAGGCGCCACGGCGGGCATCTGTTTAAGAGGTGATCGATAGGAAGGAACGAAATAGAGTGTATCCAGGGGGATCTGCTCGGTGGCCCGAATCGCTATTTCCAGGTGGGCGCGATGTGGGGGATCGAAACTCCCGCCAAAGATTCCAATGCGCGTCATCGGTAGAGTCGCCGGTAAAACAACAGATCGACTTTGCCTTCCCTGGCCAGATCGACGAACCGTTCCGCTTCGCCCCTCAGGGTATCATCGGAAATATTAGATCCTTCCTGCTCCAGATAGGCTTGAGCTGCGGTCAGATCCTCCGCAATGATATAGGAGATCACCATAGCGACCCGGGCTTTATCGGCAAAGGGGGTATCGTAGTACTGGGACAGGATCATCTCCAAGTAGAGCCGGGCTGCCGGTGATTGACCCCATTTAAGGTACAGTCGCGCCGTTTCATAATATTTTTTAGCAATCTTGTGGCGTAACCCCCCGATCGACTGCTCGGCTTCTGCCAGATGGTCACTATCCGGAAAGTCATCGATGAAGTCCTGCAGCTCTTCAATGGCATCTAGGGTCGCCTCCTGATCGAAATAAAAATTCGGCGATTGGGCAACTAAACTTTGAACAATGCGGTAGCGGGCAAAATCGCGATGTTCCGAGCCGGGCCAGCGTCGCAGAAGCCGCTCAAATTCCAACTGGGCTTCCACAAATAAATCTTGTTGGAAGATGCTCTCCGCGTAGTAATACTGGGCCTCGGCCGCCAGGTTGCCAGCCGGATTGTTGAGGACCACCCAATTGAAGTCCTCGGCCGCCCGGGACCACTTCTTTTTATCAAACCGGTCGAGACCACTGGCAAATCGCTTATCGACATCACCCTGACCCGCCCCGTTGCCACCGGCGCAGTTCCAAAAAGTTGTGCTGGTAATGATCAATAATATGAGAGCAAATTTTCGTAACATAATCTCGGTAATAATAGTTAAGAATGATGCCTACCACGCCAGGCTGAATTGGACGCCCTTCACACCGAGGGTATAGGTGGGGTCAAACCACAGACGGCCGCCCACTCGTAGAGCATTACGCCGATTCCACTTTGCGGTGGCGAAAATGGCGTCGACAGCACTTAGCACATGGTTAAACATAATGGCAGAGGCCAGGTAACCGGCCGTACTCTTCAGACGATTGGCTTCTGCTCGCAGGGATAAGTGGGCGTCCCGCTGAACTGTCCTGGCAACGGGGCCCGATGGCGTCTCATCAATGTTTGGCAAAGCGGGGTCCGCATCATCCCATCCTGACAAAAACTGATTGTATTTACCAATATTTTCGTAGTACTCGTCATTCATTTTCACAAAGACGCGACCGGTCGTGTCGGGATCAAAATAAAGTTGGAGAAAGCGCTCATCACTGGTCTTACCGAACAGCTCCGGCCGGCCCCCCTCGGACATAACAACAAAATAATCAAGACTATGGGTGCCTTGCGTACCGACAGTCGGCAGCTGCTCCCAACCCGGTCCGGCAAAAAGGGAAGAGCGATCGATCCAGCGCCGGAAATCCCAGTGAACATCGGCGGAATCCTTGAAAGCCTGGTCCTGGTCCAGGCCCTGTTGATTATAATTTCTCAAGGCCAGTATCGCTATGACCTCTAGACCCAGAAAAACCACGGTTTTGATCGGTTGATGCACATAGAGCTGGCCCCCTCCCGGCACGATCAGGGAATATAGCATGGCCTTGCCTGGATATTTGAAATTGGGGCTGTTCACATCAATGCCGCCCACACTGTCCTCAGCCTGAATGGCAGGGGCAGACGTGGCGGTGAGCCAGCCCCGTAGCAGGGGCTGTGACGGGTCGGGATAAGACCCCATACCTGGAGACGCTCCCCAAACCGTTCCCACCAGCATGACCAGACTCAGTGAAATGCGCATAGACCGAAAAACTCCATTTAAAAATCAAACAATAATGAAACGAATTGCCGGTATTGCTTGCGGTGGCCACCCACGGGACGATGTATCTCATAGGTCAGGGCAAAGGGAAAGACGTAGAAACTATGGCCGCCAAGGCGCAGTTCAATTCCAGCCGATGACTTGTAGTCATGTCGAAGCCACGAACCGCTGAAAGCATCGCCATATTGAGCCACCAACCCTATCGATACATTCTGTAAAGTTAACTGCCAGAGGGGGATATGTCGTTCAAGAAAAACAGGAACCCGCAAGGTCACGGTATGGACCATGAAGTTAGGCCCCTGGGCCGTACTATCATAATAGGTATAGCCCCGCAAACCCGGAGGCCCGCCACCGAAGAAATGGAAAAAGTCATCCAAGGCCGGGTTGGACAGCCAGCCGAGCTTCACCTCGTAGACTGCGGCAATCTTGGCCCGCCGGTGAAGGGCGATATACTTCTTGAAATTTAAGGTCGTGCGCAAGGTATTATTAGCGACGAAGATAGGCCTGAACGTGCCGTAATCCTCATTAATACCAAAGTCCTCAATCAAGTTATTCCTCTCACCGCGTAGCTCCGTTGCAATCTCATACCCCTTTGTCCACTCATATTCTTTTGCCTCATCAAATCGCGTGAATGGGAATTCTTTCACTCTATATTGAGATGGGTGAAATTTGATGACACCCCTTGGATCAACAACAGAATTTACGTCATCAATGCGTGCTTCGGAAAGCGAAGGAATGCATCCGCAAGCAGTCCACTCTTTTGTCTCAGAGATTGCTTTCACGAGAGCCATCTTGGGATGCGAATCTCTACCGTGTGACCAGCTTTGTTTGTCTGACAGTCTAGCAGAGGCAATTGCAAATGAAGGGCAG
>JADFNF010000200.1 GCA_022563485.1 Fidelibacterota bacterium
AGTTCCGGTTCAACGGCAGTGCTATGGGCCGTCATCGCCAGCCTGGTGGTGCTGGCCGGACTCAACCTTCGACTGAGCTCGCATCCAGCCCAGGGCCCGTCTGGCCGCCGCACAGGGTGGGGCCGCCTGTCAGGCAAAACCTTCATCGACCTGGTGTTCAAGGGCATGGGGGGCATGATCCCTGTGGTGACCCTGCTCATCCTCGCCTTCGCCCTGGGCGGTACGGTGCGGGAGCTGGGCACCGGGGCTTACGCGGCGAGGATCATCAGCGGCGTGGCCAGCGGGAAAGCGGCGGTGGTGGGACTGTTCCTGCTGGCCTGCATCATGGCCTTTGCCACCGGCACCTCCTGGGGCACCTTCGCCCTCATGGTGCCCATTGCCGTCCCCCTGGCGGCGGAACTGGGCGGTGCCCTGCCCCTCTACCTGGCGGCCGTTCTGGGCGGCGGCATCTTCGGCGACCACTGCTCCCCCATCTCCGACACCACCATCATCTCCTCCATGGCCGCCGCCTCGGATCACATGGACCACGTGCGGACGCAGATTCCCTACGCCCTGCTGGGGGCCGGAGTGGCGGTGGCGGGGTACCTGGTGGTGGCGTGAAACTGCATTTACGGGGTCCATCCCGCGCAGATTTTATTCTCGTCCCAGGCACCGGAGGGTTGCAAATTCGACCCGCAAGCCGGAAATTACAGGTATTACGGGCCTATGATGACGGACTTGATCACCCCTACTCAGAAGTCACTTATATCTCAAGCCGAAGGATAGGAGCGATGGATGTACAAGATTAAAGAAGGCATGCTCTCCTGGATCCTCCACAGGGTCACCGGGGTGAGCATCGTCGGGTTCCTGATCTTTCATATCTGGGGTATGTCCCAGATGTCCAAGGGGCCGGATGCTTTCAACGCCGTGGTTGAAGCCTATAAGACCCCCTTGTTCCGGGTCGGCGAGGTCTTGCTGCTGGGGGCGATCCTGTTCCACGGCTTCAACGGCATCCGGCTGATCCTGGGCGAGTTCACCGCCTGGGCCATGGAGCGGAATAAATTGCTTGCCTACCTGGTCTACATTTTCGCTGGAGCCCTGTTTCTCATTGGCGGCTTGATCATGTGGAGGGCCGAAGGATGAGCAGTCGCGGTTCCAGGGGCTGGTTGCTCCAGCGCGTTTCCGGGGTCCTGTTGTTTATCACGTTGGGCACCCACTTTTATATCTACCACTATTTCATGGGACCGGGCATGTGGGGGTTCGACAGTATCGGATACGGCGCCAACGATCTGCTGACCCTCAAGTTGATGGCCGAAAGTGATCCCTCCCTGGCCCGGTTTTATGCCTTGGCAAGTATGTTCGCCGATCCTGTCTGGAAGGTTTTTGACGTCACCTTTATTACACTAGCCAGCTACCACGGTTTTTACGGTATCCATTCCATCATTGATGATTGGGTAACCCGCGATGGTTGGCGGTCCCTGGCAAATGGGGTGGTCTATCTGTTCGGGTTCATTGTATGGGTAACAGGCGTCGTGGCAGTGGTCAGTTTCAATCCACAACTATTTTAGGGCCATGGCACGGCTTGGCCGAGCTGGTTTAGGGGGCGCGGATGATCCACAAGTTTGACGCGATTATTGTCGGTGCAGGGGGCGCGGGGCTGCGTTGCGCCCTTGAACTGAGCCAGCAGAATTACAATGTGGCGGTACTCTCCAAACTCTATCCGGTAAGGAGCCACACCGGCGCGGCCCAGGGTGGGATCGGTGCGGCCCTGGGTAATGAAGAACCCGACAGCCCGGAGTGGCACTTTTTCGATACAATAAAGGGGTCCGACTACCTGGGCGACCAGGACGTCACCCAGATCATGTGCGAGGAGGCTGTGGAAGCGGTGCTGGAGCTGGAGCACCTCGGCCTGCCGTTTGATCGGACCAAGGAGGGCAAGATTGCCCAACGCGCTTTTGGCGGGCATACCCGTGACTTCGGCAAGGCACCGGTGAAGCGCGCCGCTTACGCCGCAGACCGCACGGGACATATGATCCTCCATACCCTCTTCGAGCAGTGCGTAAAGAACCAGGTGCGGTTCTTCAATGAGTTCTATGTCCTGGACCTGATCATGGACGATGACACCGTTGGCCCAGAGGCTCACGACAAGACCTGCCGCGGGGTGGTGGCCTATGAGCTGGCCACCGGCGAGTTGCATATCTTCCAGTCCAAGGCGACCTTTTTTGGGACCGGGGGCTACGGCCGGGTGTTCTCAATCACCTCCAACGCCCACGCCCTCACCGGGGACGGCATGGCCATCGTCTTTCGCCGGGGAATTCCTTTGGAGGACATGGAGTTCGTCCAGTTTCATCCCACCGGGCTGCGCAAGTTGGGTATCCTGGTATCGGAGGCGGCCCGGGGCGAAGGGGGTATCCTCCGGAACCGGGACGACCTGGACAACATCGGCAGTGGCAAGGATGGTTTCATGGCGCAAGTGGCCCCGACCGTGAAGGACTTGGCCCCCCGGGACATGGTCTCGCGGGCCATCTACAACGAGATCGCCGCCGGGCGGGGGATCGAGGGAACCGGCGATACCGGGAGTGATTATGTCTACCTGGACCTGGTCCACCTGGGCGCCGAGGTCATTAATAAAAAGCTGCCCGATATTTCCCATTTTGCCCGCAAGTACTTGGCGGTAGAGCCCATTACCGATCCGATTCCGGTGCAGCCTACGGCCCACTATGCCATGGGGGGTGTCCCCACCGATGTGGACGGCCGGGTGCTGATGAACGTCCAAAACGACCCCGTCCTGGGGCTGTATGCCGCCGGTGAAGTCGCGTGTGTGTCGGTGCATGGCGCCAACCGACTGGGGACCAATTCCCTGTTGGACATCGTGGTTTTCGGACGCCGGGCGGGGAAGGACATGGTGCGCTACCTGCAGGGGGCCGAATTTGGCCGCATCACCGATGAGCCGGATGCCTTTATTATCGCCGAGATTGACCGCCTACAAAAGGGCGGTGGCCAGGAAAAGGTGGCCGACTTGCGGAAGGCCATGCAGAAGGTTATGATGGCCAAGAGCGGCGTCTACCGGATCGAGGCCAAGATGATCGAGGCCCGGGACACCATCCTGGAACTGCGCCAACGGTATAAGGGAGTCGGCGTGGCCGATCAGAGCAGCTATTTCAACACCGAGTTGGTGGAAGCCATTGAGCTCGGCTTTCTGCTGGATGTGGCCTGGACCATCACCGAGAGCGCCCTTCAGCGGAAGGAGAGCCGGGGCGCCCATTCCCGGGTGGATTTCCCTGATCGTGATGATAAGAACTGGCTCAAGCATACTTTTATCCACTACCTGGAAGATGGCAAGGTGACGTTTGATTAC
>JADFNF010000201.1 GCA_022563485.1 Fidelibacterota bacterium
CGGATCTCATCGATCCCCCGGTTGGAAGCGCCGTCGATTTCCAGCACGTCCAGACTGTTCCCCCGGGTGATTTCCCGGCATACCGGGCATTCGTTACACGGGACGGCGTCACGAACGTTCGGGCAGTTGAGGGTCTTGGCCAGGATGCGGGCAGTGCTGGTTTTGCCTACTCCTCTGGGGCCGGTAAACATGTAAGCATGGGCCACCCGCTCCCGCCGCAGAGCGTTCTGCAGCGTTCGGGCCACGTGGTCCTGGCCGATCAGGTCTTCAAATACCTGGGGTCGCCATTTGCGGGAGAGAACCTGGTAACTCATGGGCTGGCTTGAGAGCGAACTGTGCGACGGTCTGGGGGGATATCAATTGCGATGGTAATCACAGATCTCAAGCCAAGCCGATGAAACAACCCATCACCTTCCAGGAAAACTCTGCCCTGTGCGGAGTGAAATCAACCTGGGGGCTCTTCGTGGAGTTGAAGGGGATCGAACCCTCGACCTCAGCGTTGCGAACGCTGCGCTCTCCCAGCTGAGCTACAACCCCATTTCGATGGAGAAGCCGCCCAAATTTAGAAAAATGCTCTTGGATTTGCAAGGCGGTTGGACGATAGCCGGGTAGTAACATCGTCGGAGAGATTTGAGGCCCTAATCGTTGGTCGCGGACGCGGAATTGGATTCACTGGCCTGCCCTGTGCGCGCCAGACGCTTTTCGAACTCGCTCATTTCAGCGTCCTCCTGCCCTTCCTCCGTCGTGTCCGCCGCCTCGACGGCCTCGTCCTGGACCAACATCGCTTTAAGCCGTTCGTGCTCCTCCCGGGATTGGTGGACCATCTCGGTGAAAAGCGTGCTCACCTCCTCGCTGAAGTCCCCGAGGGTGGTTTCCATGCGCGTCATGACTTCATCAAAGGCCGCCTGGCCGTATTGCTCCATGATCGGTTCGGTTAGTACGACCAACCTTCGGACCATTATTTCCCGGGTTGTCACTGGCTGTTCTTTCAACTCTACAGCCGGATCCGATGCCGTCCCCCGCTTCCCGGCCCCGGGCCGGGTCGATTTTCCTTTGGCCGCGCGTCTCTTGATGATAGGTCTAACCACCTGATTCCTCCGAATTTCCCCGTCTCATTTTGGTGCTCAAGGTACCATAGGCCGCGATGGCGCTTCCCAGCCCCATGATCGGAACTGCAAGATAGGCCCAAAGGTGGCTCCCGGTACGCGAGTGGAGGTAAACGCCCACCACTAAACCCAGTGAGAAGCCCAGAGAGGTCATACCGATGATGACTAATGAATAGGCTCGAAACGACATCGTTAATTAAACCTGATAAAGGTATATACCTTAATTTTTTCTCTGGTCTCCGGCGATATTTTCAGATGGTGAACCGGAGCGCGTTTGATCCGGAACCACTGTACCACAACGGGTGAAACAGCCAGACCCAGCAGGCTCCCCACAAAGTGGTTTTGCCAACGGTCGGCAAACCCATTTACGCCGGCAAGACGATTATAACCCGCCGCCGCCAGCAAGCCGGCCAAGGCCGTCTCAGCAGTGATCCGCACATCTTTTTCCAGGGCAGGCATGGGAAAATCGCGGTAACGCAACCGAACCAACCCTTCAATGGGTACCTTTTTGATCCTCCCCCGCCGACCCTTCAGGTAAAAATGATGGTCCTCAAAACCCTCGAAAACGCCTCGGGTGGGTTTGCCCTTATCTCGATAGATGGCCATGACGACCCCCCTGGGAAATCTTTCGATGTGGGCCACCGTTTCCTCAAAGGCAATTTGGCCACTTAATACGGCCAAAACAAGGGGATCAATGGGACCCCTCAGATCGATGGCCAGACCCAAGTCATAAAAGCGCCGGGACGAATAAGCACGCCTCAGCCGTCCCCGCTCGGTGCGAATCCGGGCCTCAAAGCCCCCATCGACCTCCAGGAATTGGGCCGACAGGAACCCTTCGACCCTGTCAAATATCCGGTAATACTCCTGTTCAGGAATATCGATGGTGGCACCGACAATTTGGCTTACCACCCGTATGTCCGGACCGGCGGTTTGGGCAACCAAGGAGCCCGCCAGCAGGCCTATGCTAGCGCGGGTCAATAAGTTTAAATATTTCCCGATCCTCAGGGAAACGTCCCAGGGATTTCTTTGAAAAGCGTAGCTCGCCGTCAATGGAAAACTCGTAGACCCCACCTCTCCCGATTACGAGCGTAAAGGCTTCGATCTTATCTGCATAGCGTTGTAAGACTTTGTCCGTCAAACTGACGGCCCTGGGAAGGTAGTTTCACTGAACGCAGTATTCTAAGCTAATCTTCATGAGGTTGACTCCCATTTATTAGGACTAAAGTGCCGTCTACGGCAGCTGCCGCCACGTCTGCCAGAGAAAACCGATACCGAAGATAAGGAGTCCTCCCGCCAGAACCCCGAGAAAGATCGCCGCCTTTTTGAAGCCGCGTGCCCCGCTGTCATAACGCAGGACCTGTCGAAGGTCCCCACCATCACCCATGCTGAATCAAGCCCCGCATCTACTAAAAGCTGAAGGCCGTCTCAATGGACAGGATGCGGATACGCTCATCATCGCCTTCGATCCGCCCGTTCCCATCCAGATCGCGGTATGATTCCTGGAGGTTGTATATCAGGGTGACACTCGGCGCCAGTTGATAGCCGATGCGGTAACCCCAGGTGGTGTTGGAACTGGGGTTGGCAAAGTCAAAGGGATTGGCGTCATTCGTCCGGATGTAATAGGCCCGGGCCTCGGAGATCTTCGGGATGGGATCGGTATTCAAGGCCAGCTTGGCGATGAAACTGTTGCTCTGCAATGTATCGCTCCCGGCCACCGAAGGCGCCATGCGCTGGTAGGCAGCTTCGAAGGTCACCAGGTTAAGCAGGTTCACCGCAGCGCTGCCATAGTACCCGGACAGGGGGTAAGCGTTGGTGAAAGTGGCCTGTTCCTTGGTCTGGACAATGGTGGAATCCGTATCGGGGTCCTTGACAAACCGCGCCCGCTCGTAGTCGTAGGTGGTGTTGAAAAATCCGGGCCGGTAGAGCGACGAGGCGTAGCGGTATTCCAGGCTCACGGTAAGGAAATTGAACATCCGGGCCCGGATGCCCGGACCGACCACGCCGAAGCCGACGTTGCGCGAGACAATCAGAGTATCATCGCGGATAGCCTTCAGGGTATCCTGGTATTTCAAAAAACTCACTTCGGTATAGGCCACCAGGTTCAGGGACTTCCTGGAAAAAAGGGGGAAACTCACATCGGCGCTCATTCCCAGGATGCGACGCTGGTTAAGCCCGAGGTTGAAGGGATCGGATTTAGTGGCAATGGAATCGTC
>JADFNF010000035.1 GCA_022563485.1 Fidelibacterota bacterium
TGGAAAATGGGCCCCAGGTCCTGTATGGCCTGAGGTATGCCACGACCGCTTGGCCGTTAGGCGTACAGGATGCCTTTCACGAAGAAGTGGGCTATTGGTTGTGGGACCCCAACGCGCAACTGGTCATGCGTTGTTTCATCGTTCCTCGCGGGGTGGTGGTGAACGCCGGTGGCCCAGCCGGCCCGCATGCCAAGGCTTTTGAACTGACCGCCGTGGTGGGGTCCGAGACCTTCGGCGTACTGTCGAACCCCTTCCTGGACGCAAATTTTAAGACCGTGCGATACGAACTGATAGTGACCATCCATGATGATGGCAGTTTCAGTTATCGCGAAGATACACAACTGAAAATCGGCGGCAGGGAGGCTATCTTCCATCATACGGATGAAAACACGCTCGTCAAGCGCCCATGAATGGCCTTCAAGTGGGTGCTGGGGATGCTCCCGATGCCTGCCTTCGGCGGCCTGCTGACGCCTGAGCCCCCATGCCCCTCACCCGCACTGAGCTCCAATCGCTCCGCTCCCTCGCTCAAAAAAAGCACCGCCACACCCAGGGCCGCTACCTGATCGAGGGCGGCCGGTTGGTCGGCGAGGCCATCCGGTCCGGCGTACAGGTGGAGCGGCTCCTGCTCACCGACAAATTCACTGCATCGACCGCCGGGGAACAGCTCGCCGGGGAAACCGGTGGCCTGGAGGTCACGCGCTTGACGGCCACCCAGGCTGAACAACTCAGCCTGACGCCCCATCCCCAGGGTGTTTTCGCGGTGCTGGCCCTGCCTTCCCCGGACCGGTCACCGCCCCAGCCCCTTGAGCCGCCGATCCTGATCCTCGATGGCATTGCCGATCCCGGTAACCTGGGGAGCATCCTGCGAACGGCAGACTGGTTCGCCATCCCTACGGTGTGGGTCAGCGCTGATAGTGCGGACATCACCAACCCCAAGGTGGTACGGGGTGGTATGGGGGCCCATTTCCATCTGTCCCATCTGTGGCAGGGGGACCTGGCCGCCGGGGCTGACCGCTTGGCTACTGAAGGGGTGACCCTCATGGGCGCCACCCTTGATGGGCAGCCCCTGGATCAGGTGAAGTTGCCGGGCCGGTCCTGGGCGCTGATCGTGGGCAGCGAGGTCCGGGGCCTAAACCCCTTCTGGCGGGAGCGCCTCGATCTGGCCGTCACCATCCCGGGCCGGGGGCAAGCGGAAAGCCTCAACGTGTCCGTGGCGGTCGGGGTGCTGCTGCACTATTTTCTATCTAGTGAGGGGTAGGTGGTGGGGGGCAGATAGCCGCATTTGCCACGTGCAATTTCCGATTCTACCGTGTATTTTTGACCTACTAATACGGTGGCATTTACTCAATTAGTTATTGTAAACAACATAAATAAGGCCAAGTTATGCCAAAGTCACGAAATTCCATTGAAACGGTTATAATAAAGATTTCTACAACACCAATGATAGAAAAGCACCTGAAACACTTAATAAACACGGGGTTATATGGGAAAAATACCGCCGAAGCCGCTGAGAGACTGGTTGCGGAAAGTATTAAGGCACTAATTGAGGAAGATTTCTTGTCGAAATTAACCGATGAAGGGAACGGCATAGACTGAATTTGCAACCTCCTAATGTATGCATTTCACAAGGGGAGTAGAACATGCACGACTTGACATACTTCAACTTAGGGTTCCGGAGCGAGAACATTGCGATACAATTCGAGAGTAAAAAAAGCAAGATAAGTAAAAAGCATGTTACTGAAGCACAGTCGATTTTGCTGGAATGCCTAACTGTTGAATCAATTGATTCAACAGTTAAATATATAGCTGGTAGCAGACATGGTTATAATCCATTGAACATTACACCCATATTGTTCGAAGTTTTTAAAACCAAGAGTATGTTAACAATTATGAAGAATCTGAATAAACTAAATGACGATCTCAAATTGTTAGCAATCAAAGAGCCTATTTCCTCGGAAGGGATCGAAGAATTGACAAAATTCTTTAAAGCCGTGGCGGATGCGAGTATTATGTATTCAAGCCATCTAGCTCAAACAGCGGCATTTGAAGGATTTCGTAATGCCCAGCTTCTCAGCTGACGCCCTTTCTCGACACGAGACATACCGCTCATTTAAAGCGCTCCACAATCAATATTCAAAACTTGCGACCCTGTCATATGCAAGTGAAGGTTCGGATTCATTAATAAGCGTCTCGACTGAAATATTAGAAAGAATCATAGATAGATTCGACGGGTACTCGGCTAGAATTACCTTGCACCTAGCATCTGGGTTGCTCCAGTATCTTCAGGACTTACTCTCAACACTTTCGAACTCAAAATCCAGCGACGTAGCTTGGAGCATAATCCCATCACTAGACGATCTATTCAGTCGATATAAAAAAAGTTCGCAATTTGTGATCTCATCTTTATGGGAGAGGACATATGCTATAGAACCGTACAATGCCCTAGAAATCCTGAGAGATAACACGAGTAAATTACCCGGAATCTTGGCAGATACGGTGGAGGAATCAGAAAAAATATTTAAAGCTGCATTGGCAACTCCTAGCTGTGAAAACATTTTCATCTTGTACTACCCTCGCATAAAGCGGCTGTCAGCAACTCATTTTGCAAACTTAGGTCATGAGATTGGGCATATGGTTTTTATTGATTGGAAACGCGATCATCTAGTAAAGTTCCATGCCGACCATAATATTAAGGATAGAGTGGAAGTTTCAGCACGGCATTTTGTAGCTAAGCATGGTTTGAGTGATGAGATGATTCAATATTTCTCCAATGAGTGGACACTGAGTATTGTAAAATGTTTAAAGGAAATATGTTGCGATATTGTCGGATGTATAACATTCGGATATAGCTTTCTTCTATCGTTATTCAAGTTTAGCTCTATTTATGAGTATGAGGGCCATATTTTGGACCAAGGCTATTTTTCGTGGGCATATCGGATAGAGTTGTGTATTCTTACGCTAAAAGAATTGGGGTCGCCATATGATGGATCGTTTGACGAAAAGATTGCAAATTGGGTTGCCTCTATCAAGACATGCAATAGTGGGTTCGAATCTACGAAATACATACTAGATGATGACAGTGAGTATCGATACCAAGGAGCACTGACTGATGCAATAAGAAAGGGGCTTCCAAAGCTTATAAAGGATCTAAAAAGTTACCTAATTAAACCCAGTCTCACCTACGAAGATGATTTTAACGGGGAAGAAATAGAGTCGGTAAAAGCAAGCCTAGAACAGGGGATTATTCCATGCAGCACTATTGAAGAGAAAGATAATATGATTCTATATTCGCCATTAGACTTGCGAAATATTATATCCGGAACTTGGAAATATATTATAGTAACCAACAAATTTAAGCTTCGGGATACAGAGAATTATTATAAATACTCAGGGACCGCCAATCTACTATCTTTAAAGGGTATAGAAATGGCGAAGATTTTGTCCGACTTTGGTGGAGACTAGGGAATGCCATTATCACGTGACGAGATTGTAAAAAGGCTGAATCCGAACTCGTCCGTTTACGGTGAGAATAGGATAATCGTAACTCCCCTGTTGGATCCAGAAGATCAAATTGGTACAAGCGGGATAGATCTAAGGCTTGGCAAGCAATTTATTTTATTTAAGAGCCATTTGCAGGGATCGTTGAAGCCTGAGAGAATCGGTAGTACTATAGGCGAAATATTTAAATACCAGGAAGAACATGTAATTGGGATGAATAAGACCCTAGTGCTCCACCCAAATCAATTTGTTCTTGGATCGAGCTTGGAATACATAGGATTACCGATAGATCTCGAAGCAAGAATCGATGGACGAAGCTCTTGGGCAAGAATCGGCCTTCTTATAGCCACTGCGACAACTATTCATCCGGGTTTCCAAGGAGTTGTTACCTTGGAGTTAAGCAACCACGGTTCTATACCGATTGAACTTTACCCTGGTCTCAAGATTGCTTATATGACATTTGAGAAATTATTTGGAAAAGTACCCAGAAGAGTTATTAGCAAATATGATTATTCGATTGGTCCAGGGTATTCAAAAATTTCTGCCGATAAGGGACTAAAGAAGTTTCTCCCCGCAGAGGAAGGGGCATCAAGATTAAATATCAGGGTTATCCTCGAACCCAATGACGAAGGCGGCTACACGGCTCACGTCCCATCCCTGCCCGGCTGTATCAGCCAGGGGGATAGCCGGGAGGAAGCCCTGGCGAATATCAGGGAGGCGATCGAGCTGTATCTGGAGCCGGAGAAGGACGACCTGTTGGTAGAGGAAGGGGCAGAGGCGCACGAGCTGGAGTTGTGACCAAGGTCCCCAGTCTGCCCTATACAAAAATCATCCATGCGTTACAACGAGATAGCTGGACTGTCGTTCGTCAGCGGGGTAGCCATATCCGCTTGCAAAAACAGCATGGAAATGAGGTGTTAAAACTGACCGTTCCAGCCCATCGACCTGTAAAGCGTTCCACTTTGTCCCACATTCTCAAGCAGGCCCGGCTGGAGGTGGAGCAGTTTCTGGAATTGGTGTAGATCGCGAAGGCGGCCGTTCCACGATGGGAACGTACTGAGCCGTTGGCGGTGAAGAATCAGCGGTTAGCCATTAGATAAAAGAGATCAAGCCGCCGTTCTCGCGAATGGTTGTGAGGGAAACATTAACTGGGTCGTACCCAACACGCTAAATAATCATTGATGGCAAATGAACCCACCGCCCCACTCGACCTTATTCGAGAGGCGTTAGCAGAATTAGAAAATTCCAGCACCGGCCTTTCCAGCGTACTTAGAAAATGTACAAGAATCGCAAGACTAACAAAGGACCTGGATTCAACTATCAAGTGCAACATTTGGTTTAATGCCGAAAAATACCTGATTAGGTGTTTTGAAGCCAAGGCATTTCCTCGGACGGTTGTTTAGTCTATCCATGACGGTCTGTATATCACTGTCTGTGCAGGACCCGCATAAAAATTAACACACCATCCCGATCTTGAAACCCGATCCGGTAATGTCCTACTCGAATCCGAAAATAATTTTTATCCTTTTTTATTTTTCGCATACTTTTGATATTTTGTAGGGTTTCTAGTTTTGGAACTTCATGAAACACAATCTGTTCAATTCTTTGCTTATACTCGTTTGGCAGCTTCTCAAAATCCTTCAGAAAGGCGTGCTTAAACCTAACCTTCATTTTTATAACGTAATTTCAGCTTAGTTTCATCAAGGTCAAGTTCGTCATCGTCTTCCACCTCTTCCATTGCTTTTGATAGACCATAGTCCAGTAATGATTCCTCGATCCTTTGATAATACTTGTAGTCCAAGACAACCGATTGAATCTCACCTTCGTCGTTTACGATAAATGATTTTTTTATTTGCATCGCTGTTCCCCTTCAGTTGATGATTCCACGGGCAAGCTACCCACTTACATGGACCTCGACAAAGACATTATTCCGGAGTTGTGGTACCCGTACGAACATGATCACTCTTCTAATGAAGTGGTCCTGCCCTAAGCTAGCGGCGTCGGCTGCATCAGCTCCTTATGCCCGGTTTTTACCGGGACTGAAGTTACGGCGGTGGGGTGAGGACTACCGCCGGGTCCCCATCATCGGCAGGAGCATGATGAACAGGTTGATGAAGTCCGGGTAGATGCGCAGGGCGAGGGGGCATCTACCAGATGCCGAAACCGATAACGGTGCCATAATCGAAAATAGGGAAGACCAAAAACATGCCAAGGTGGTGTTTGATTGGCTGACCAGGTAACTTATAAAAATCATAGGAGCCCAGCGCCCACAGTCCTCCATAGAGTTTGAAGCGAGGGCCAGTCATGGTTCCCGATCCTTCCCCTGATTTATCACCAGGTGTTACCCAAACCCTTCCAAAGCCAATGCCTGCGAAAACCAGAGAAAGTTGGACATCTGCATATCTCATCGTCTGGTCTTTGTATTGCCTTATGCCGATGGTCACGGCCGGTGCAATACCCTCCACAATAATGCCTGCGCTCACCTGTGCCGAGAAAAAGAAGCCCTGGCCAGAGCCGTACCCAATTTGAAGGCCGGGACTGATGTAGGGTCCTGTTTGGGCGTGGGCTGGAGGCACGGCAGTCAATAAAAGCGCGGCGAATAAAATGTGCTTCATGAGTAGCTCCTTTACGGCTTCACCTTGACGGGTGGTCCAGGCTGGTAAGTTAAGGCACCGCTACTTTTTTAGCAACCGCATGATTTGACGGAATAAAAATTAGAGCAAGTGGGCACCCCATCAAGAGCCCCTGCACACGTCCGCCAATCGCTGCGGGCACCTTCCAATCCTTTCCCCTGCCCACCCGTCAGGCTAAATTCCCCTCAATGAGCACGGCGTCCCTGTATCCGACTACCAGCATTCACTCCCGCACCGACTGTGACGGGGCGCAGGCACTATAGGATGTGTACCCTACTCATACGCCACGACCCTAAGGACCCCTATCCCCTGGCCCTGCTGGCCAACCGGGACGAGCGCTATGACCGCCAGTCGGAGGGCTGGGCCTGGCGCACCGGAAGGCGGCCCTATTTTGCCCCCAGGGACCAACAGGCCGGCGGCACCTGGATCGGCCTGAATGACCGGGGCGTGGTGGTGGCCCTCACCAATATATTTCCCGGCCGTCAAGATGATGCTCACCGGTCCAGGGGAGCGCTGGTCATCGACATGCTGGGACTGGCGCGCGCCGGACTGGCCCCGGATGCACTGGGTGCGGCCGTCAAGGGGGCGGCCTACAACGACTTTAACCTGCTGGTGGCCGATCCCGCCCAAGCTTACCTGTTCACCTGGCAAAACGGCGAGCTCAGGCAGTTCGAGCTGGCCCCCGGCGTGACCACCGTGGGGAACGACCCTTTCGACGATGTTTTTCAGCCGTTGGGGGGTCAAACCAACGAGGCCTGGCTCAGCTCGGAGGCGGGCTACCTTAAGCAGCACCCCCAGGTGTGCAAGCACGGCGAGGGCTATGGGACCCGTTGCAGCCATAAACTATTAGTGCACGGACGGCAGCCCGGCCGGTCGAAGGTGTGGCACCTGGAGGGCCATCCCTGCCGGCACAGCTTCGACCTGGTCCTGGCGCCCAAAGAGCCCAAAGAGGAGGCAGCGGTTTGACGGCTAGCCTGAAAGACAAACACATCCTGGTAGCTGTGTGCGGGTCCATCGCCGCCTTCAAGGCCTGTGAACTCGTCCGCGCCCTGCGCAAGGAAGGGGCCGATGTGACGGTGGCCATGACCCGATCCGCCACACAGTTTGTGGGACCGGCGACCTTCGCCGCCTTCACCACCCATCCGGTGCTGCTGGAGCAGTTTCCCGCCGACCCCTCGGCAGGGGTGCCCCACGTCGATGTGGCCGAAATGTTCGATGCCATCGTCGTTGCCCCGGCCACGGCCGATATGCTGGGCAAAGCGGCCCACGCCATCGCCAACGACCTGATTTCCACCCTGCTCAATATCGTGGAGTGCCCGGTGTTGTTCGTCCCGGCCATGAACTTTCGTATGTGGCGTAACCCGGCCACCCGGGACGCCGTCACCCGCCTGCGGGGCTGGGGCCGCCGGGTGCTCGATCCCGACAAGGGGACCCTGGCCACTCTTCATGAGGGAATGGGGCGCTTCCCCGAGATACCGGCCATCATGGCAGAGGTGCGGGAGCTGCTGGACCGGCCCCAGCTGCTGCGGGGCAAGCGGGTCCTGGTGACGGCCGGTCCCACCCGTGAGCCCATTGATCCGGTGCGGTTCATCTCCAATCGCAGCAGCGGTAAAATGGGGTATGCCCTGGCGGCGGCGGCCCGTGATTTCGGAGCGGAGGTCACCCTGATCAGCGGGCCGGTGCAGCTGGAACCTGTGCCCGGCTGTGCCCTGGTGAGCATTGAGACGGCCGAGGATTTGGCGGCGGCCCTGGAGCGGGAGATCAAGGGGCAGGACCTGCTCCTGATGGCGGCGGCGGTGGCCGATTTTCAGGCGGCGGCTCCGGCCAGGGAAAAAATCCGGCGAACCAGCCGCCCCCCTACTCTCAAACTCAAACCGGTGCCCGACCTGCTGAAGACCCTTCGCAAAAAATTCAAGGGGACCGTGGTGGCCTTCAGTCTTCAGGCCGGGGGGGACCTGGAAACGGCGCGGGACAAGCTCCGGGACAAGGGGGCGGAGTTTATCGTCGTCAACTTCTACGATGAGCCGGGGGCGGGATTCGAGGGGGATACGAACCATGTGTGGCTGTTGTCCTCCTCGGGGCAAGAGGTGGAGTTCCCTCAGGACACCAAGGCGGCCATCGCCCGGCGGATCCTGGAGTTTGTGGCCCCCCATATGGATTGACGGACCCAGCGGCTACTGTTCCCGGCATATGATGGACCTGACGCCGAGCAAGGCAGCTGTTCCTCACTTCGAGGAAAAGGTTACCCCAACCGAGCCATTTTGTTTACCTTGCAACACTGCTTCCAGTAGGCTTCCCCTCGCGGAGAGGCCGATTGGCCTGACTTGGCATGAATTGTGCGCGACTTAACATTGTCAGGGCAGGGTGTAGCGTGCCGGAAATCAGGAGTTGTTATTTATTCCCTCAATCTGAGGACGCCCATCGGCATATTGATGCTTTGGAAAAAGGGGAAATGCAGCTGAAAGTATTACTTCAAGGAAAGTGGTGAATCTGCTGAAAAGCCTTGACATTCTGCATAGTGGAAACTACATTTTTCAAACTTTTGAGCAGCTTATAATTCCCATACTGCATTCGGAGATCACTATCTGGACCCAGCTATGAAAAAATTACTCCCCAAAGCGTTGATCATATTGGTAGCACTGCTCGTTTTCAACGGGTGCTCCATTTTTCGCAAAGGCAAAGAGCAGGCCGCTGAAGAAGCGACCCCGGAGAGGGCCGAGCAGGTCCCGGTGGCAGCGTCTGAGGCGGCAGGACAAGCCGGCCCCCCGGCAGTGCCCACTGGAGGCGCCCCGGCTCAGGCGCCCGGTTCGAGTGAAGCCTACGTCCTCAACGATCTCAATTTTGAAATCAAGAAAATGGGCGCCGAGCTGCATCACCTGGCTGCGGAGCTCAGAGATCTTCAGGCCCGCAGTACGATGTGGTCCAATCCCCTGACGATCTACAATAAAGAGATCATCCTGGAAAACGGCAGCACCATTTTTGGAAAAATTGTCTATCAAGATGAAAAGATTCTCAAGGTCGAGACCCTAATCGGCTACCTCATTATCGAACGCCCAACGGTGGTGCGCATCGTGGAAAATGTCTCCGAGGCCCCCCTGAGTGACGGCACAGCGCTGGAGTTCACCGAGCGTCGGGGGACGCGCCCCCCGGCCCCGGCCAACCGCGTGATGGAACCCTCGTTGGTGACTGGGCGGCCACCGGGACCGGCTCGGGAGGTCGCCAAATCTTCTTTTGATGCGAATGTGGTCCTGTTGGGTGCGATCACCGAATCCAAAGACCGCTCAGGCAACCTTAAGCTCGCCGGTGCAGTTAAAAATATTGGCGGACGTCGCGCTGATTTTGTGAAGGTGAATTTTGTATTCCGTAAGGACTGGAGCGGCAATACCAAGACCCTGACTTCCTTCGTCAAGGGTTCCTTTCATACCTTCGAATCGGGTATTAACTCAGAATCTTCAGTATTGCCTGGAGCTTCGGCGACCATTGAACTCTATGTTCCCAAGTCGTTCGGTACCTTCATCGGTTATTCCTACACGATCGATTGGGAGCAGTACTGAGCCGGCCCATGGGGTACATTCGTTCAGGGTGCAGGATGGTGGGGGCACTCGTCACCGCCGGTATGGTGGGGTTTGCCTGGCTTCTTTGGGGCGGGACCCCGCTGCTGGCGCAGGACCAGCAGGAGGAGGACCTTTACCTAATGGACCTGGGTATTGTCATTGAACCGGTTGACCCAGACGCGTCCGGAGTGCGCGCGGCCCAGCTCACGAACGACATCCGCCTGATGGTTGGGAAGGGACCGGCTGGGGCCGCCTATGTGGCATCCACGAAAGAGCTCCGGCACCTGCTTGAGGATCTCAGCCAGAAGATCAATCACCTGGAAAATTCTCTGGACCAGGACATGGAGGCCGTCCGGCTGGAGAACGCGCGGCTGAGGGCGTTGATCAGGAAGATTCAGACCCAGCGGCAAACCGCTGAAGGGCCGCCGCCCAAGGATGGTTCCCCCCCTGGAAGTAGCCTCACGGTTGAGGCGGCGCGTGCCGTACCCATCCCTGATCAACCCAGTTATCAGCATGTCTTTAAGGCGTATCGGGCCGGGCGTTATGACCAGGTCCTCGCCTTGTGCCGCCAGGTGGATCGGGCCGCCAGCACCCCGGATGAGGGCGTTCAGTTGGGCTACTGGTGTGCTGATGCCTACTATCGCACCGGGCAGTTCGATGAAGCCCTCGCCAGTTTGGATAAAACCGCTGCCACCGATCACGAGCTGCAGGACGATGCTATCATCCTGCGGGGGCTCATCCTAATGAAACAGGGCAGGACCCAAGCGGCCCGCGCCCAATTTGAAACCATTATTCAGCAGTATCCAACCAGCGAATACCATCGCCTAGCCGAGCTCACCGCTAAAGAATTGAACAACTAATCGATAACAGATGTCTCGCCTTTCAACCCATCAATCCGTCATTCTCGTGGTCCTGCTGGCTCTGCTGGCGTCGGGACCGGCTCAGGGGATCACCCGGCTATCCTTCACCCGGCCGGGAGGGATGATGCGGATTCCCATGAGCGCCACTGTCCGTTCACCCTATCTGTTCACGGCCGGGTTCGTCTCCGAAGTGGTCAACATCTCCCCGATCAACAGTGCTACGGGCGTCTATTTCGACACCGAATTAACGCGGAACTTGCGGATGGGCTTGTCATCGGTCTCCATCGCCGACCCTTCGGCGGACCTGGATTCGTCCACCTTCAAGTCCCCCCTGGAAATCGGCATCCACCTGCAGCAGAGATTGTGGGTCTACGGAGATGTCAGTTTCTCTCTGGGGATACAGGATGTTGTGCTCACCCAGTCCGATGAAGGGTTCAGCATCGACCCCGATCTGATCTCTTACCTGGGAGTCATCTCCAGCGATCAGGTGGTGGGGAAATATTTGTTAAGCACCTACATGGGATTTGGGACCGGAACCTTAGCCGGGAGCCTACCGGTCGATACCACCGCCTCGCTCCCCGACAGCTCCCGGATCAAGGTGGGGGTATTCACCGGTTTTCGGCTAAAGACGCCCATCTTTGCCCAGCGCGGCGGACTGGATATCATGGCTGAGTGGGACGGCAGCGGTGTCAATATCGGCCTGCGTATTCCCATCACCCCCGATTACCGTTTGCAGATCGGCGTGGTCAATATAGATAAACTGGGTCAATTCGGCCTTCAAAGCGATAAGCAACTGTTAACACCGGATGCGCCAGCGGTGGTGATGGCGCTGAATCTCTCAATCCCCCGGATTGTGGCGGGGCGGGCGCCCCACGCCCTGGAGGCTCTGGGTCCCCGACCCACGACGCCGGCAATTGCCGAAGAAAGTCTCCTGGCTGCTCAGCTCGATTCGACCCTCAAAGACGCGGATTTCGTGCTGGCTAGCTTGCGCGATTCGCTACGCATTGCCGACTTTGAGATCGACAACCTACATGGGCAGCTGGCCCTGCGGAATCAGTCGGGTGTCGTGCTGGCCGATTCGGTCCGCAGTATGCAGCTGAGCATCGAAATGATAAAATCCAATATGAATGTCACCATGCGGCATCTGTCAGCTGCGCTGCAGCACTACTACAAGGAGAACTATCGCGACGCTCTCCAGGAAGTGGAAATGGCCATCCAACTCAATCCCGATCTAGCCATTGCATATGCGCGCCGGGGGGCAATATATTATAAATTAGGTGATACACAACGGGCCACGATCAATTGGAACATGGCCTTGAAGCTTGATCCGGAGTATGATGACATCCGTAATGCCTTGCGGGCGTTGAAGGAAAATCGTCTTAAAACTGCTTCATTTATTCAGGAGTGAGTGAGTTTTATGGATTTTGCAACTATTTTGGGAGTCTTACTCGGTGTGGGCCTGGTGGGTGGCGCTATTGTTATTCAGGGGAACCAACTTGGCACGGATCCGCTTGTATTTTTTGAACTTATATCCATCATGATCGTCATGGGGGGTACGTTGGCAGCCACGGCCATTTCGTTTCCACTCAAAGAGGTCATGCGCCTGTGGACCATTCTTCGGGCGGTGTTCAAGGGAGGATCCGTTGATTTGGGGAACCTGGTGGATGAAATAGTCGACATGGCCTCGGTGGCCCGCAGGGGTCCCAAGGAATTGGAAAACGCCATGGGTAGGACCCGCGATTATTTCCTGCGTGATGGCATCCAGATGGTGGTGGATGGCTATGCCGTTGAGGAAATCCGGGACATTTTGAACACACGGGTCGAATACCGGGAGGAGCGGGAACGAGCGGAGGCCGGGTTGTTCAAGGCCATGGGCCGGTTTTCACCGGCATTCGGCATGATCGGCACGCTCATCGGGTTGGTCTACATGTTGAAAGGAATGAGCGCCGCAGGCGGGGAAGATATGGCGGCGAATGTAGGCAACGGTATGGCCACGGCCCTGATCACGACCTTTTATGGCGCCTTGCTGGCCAACCTGTTCTTTTTGCCCATGGCTGAAAAGCTGACCAGCCAGATCAGCCACAAGAGCACGATTCAAAATATGGTCACCGAGGGCGTTTGCCTGTTGGCCATGAAAAAGCATCCCCTGATCGTTCGTGAGAAGATCAATTCATTCATTCCACCCCGGGAATGGAAGCATATGGAAGTAGGCGGCGTATAGGAAAGTAACCATGCCTAGAAAACAACCTGAAGATGAAGGCTTGCCGGACTGGTTTGCCACCTTTGCCGATATGATGACTCTGCTGATGACTTTTTTCGTCCTTTTGTTCTCCATGTCGACGATGGATCCGGTGAAGATCGCGGATCTGGCAGCCGCCATGGAGGGCAATCGCACCACCAGCGGCCAACGGGACCAGGTGAAAATCAAAACCCAGAGCCAGATCAAAAGGGAAGTCAATGAGGCCATCGAAAAGATGCAGGCCGATTACGCCCGGGTGACCAGCAGCCCCAAGGGGACCACGATTACCATTGACAGCCGATTCGCATTCGAGGTGGGCAGCGCCGTGCTGAAGTCGGCCATCTTCCCGTTTCTCGACAGCATCATACCCATTATGTCCGACCGGGGTAACCACTATCCCATCGCTGTGGAAGGCCATACGGACAATTTGGCGCCGACCGGGGCCATCGCTGAGAAGTATCCCACCAACTGGGAGTTGTCGGGCGCCCGGGCGGCCAATGTGGTGCGGTATTTCATCAGTAAGGGCGTGCCCAGCGGACGATTGCGCGCGGTAGGATTTGCCGACCAGGTTCCCTTTGGAACTACCTGGTATGAATTCCGCCTTGGCGTGACGGAAGGGATGGTAAAAGCCAAGAACAGCACCACGGAGCTTCAGGCCGCCAACCGGCGGGTGGAGATTACCTTCCTCCAGGTCGGTTAACCCTCACAGGAGTCGTCGATGCGTCTGAGCAAAATACATTTTTCAACCCTGTTCCTTATTCTCATCGGTTCGGTTTCCCCGGTGAGCAGCCAGGAGTCGGGTTCCCTCTCACAAAAGCTCCTGCTGGAAGGGACGATCCAGCAACGTGTCACCCATGCCATATCCAAGATTCTGGATGAGTCCCAGTTCGTGGTAGATGTCGCAATCGAGCTGGGCGCCGGGCCGAGGAGCCAGGTAGAGACAGTGCTGCGTACCCCTGACGGTCGTTTGATCAGGGGCAATGCGCTTCGGGGGGGGGCGCGCCCCGGGCGGATCGTCACCAACCCATTCCCTATACCGGGATTCCCCGAACGTGCGATCGAGCCGAGTGAGCCGGTTCGCGCGCTGGACGAGGAAACGGAGGCTGCGCTTGCCAGCGGGAGCAGCCCCCAGGATCGGTCGGGCGCAGCTGTGGAGCTGGCAGAATTGACGGCGGGTGAGGTCGCGAATCTCCCACTCATCAGGTCCATGACCATCAATATTATCCTGGAAGATGGTGTATCTCCCCAGATCATCGAAAATGTCCGTCAGGTAACCCTCATTGCCTCTCGCTTTGACCGCGATCGTGGCGACGAGCTCTCCATTACCACCGCCTCGTTCAAGGATCGCCGGGGAGGCACCCTGGGACTAGGTGCCGGGCGTCTGGTGAGAGGCGCAGCTCAGGGCGACCAGACTGAGGCGCTGCGCGAAACCCTCCGGGAGGCGGAGGGACGCAATACAGCGCTCATGGAAGAGGCGCGCCAGCGGGAACTGGAATATTTGGAGCGCTCGGAGGAAGAACGTAGACAGGCCCTGTCTGATTTGGCCGATGTGCAAAACGAGCGGGCGAAAGACCTGATCTTCCTCCAACAGCAGCGGGAAGAACAGAACGCCAAGTTGCAGGACGCACTGCTCAATCAAATTGATGAATTGCGTAAAGAACTGACTTCGGGCAGGCTCAGTTCCGATGAGCAGGATATTAAATCGATCCAGGCCACTTCCCTGCAGGATTCATTGCAAGCCATGCGCCAGGCCTTCGAAGAAGAGAAGGAACGTCTCCAGGCACAGATCGAGGCGGCCCTAAACCGGGGACCGCCGCCGTCCCGGGGCCTCGGGGGCCTGTGGGCGGATAACCAGGGCGTCTTTATTCTGGCTGGACTGGCGCTCCTGGCCGTATTGGTTATTGCTGTGGTTCTGATTGTTACATCCCGAAGCCGGAATCCACAGGCAGCGATGGGAGTCGCCTACCCCGGCGGTATGCCACCGCCCTACCCGCGCAGGCGGCCGATGAGACCGCGTCGACCCGTCCAGAAAGGGAAACAGGTTGAACAAGCCTCTAAGGATGAGACAGCCCAGCCATTGAAAGAGGCACCGGTTACCGCAGACGAAGCACCGGCGAAACCGGAGGGCGCATCGGATCAGGCCGGGGATGAACAGGAAGTTCTCCGTCAAGACGTCAACGCGATCCGTCAATCGGTGGTATCGATGAGCGTGGGCCGTCAGGCTACCGCCACGCGGATACTGAAGGACTGGCTCGAGCAAGGGGATCAGACGCCCACGGGGGAGGAAGGCGAGGAGGGCACAGCGGAAACCAGTGAGGCCTTACGAGAAGAGGAGCGGTCCAAGAATGAGTGACGCCGCCTTAACCGGGCTGGATAAAGCCGCCATCCTGTTCCAGGTCCTGGGTGATGGACTGTCGGTGACGATCTTTAAGGAGCTCGATGATGCGC
>JADFNF010000202.1 GCA_022563485.1 Fidelibacterota bacterium
TGCCAGCAGCATAAGGTAAAAACGTTCCAGGTAAGCGGCTTGGATCAGCATACTTTGCCCCTAGCCCATAGTTGGGATAAAACAAATGGTTAGATAGATCGTGATGTTTGGGTGAGAACAGCGTATGGTAACCCATGCATCATACTATTGCAACAATATATTGGGTTAACGGGCTGACCGGGCGCCAGCTGTGACGCAGGTCACATGCTGGGAGCGCGTTGTCGATGGCTCGTCGTGCGAAATTGGTGGTTCGTCGCCCATGGCTGACCGTCAGTCTGTCAGCCACGATTATCTAGTTCTAGACTGCCACTGTCCCTACTCCTCCGTCCCCAGCCCCCTATAAAAGCTAGTCCCTGGGTGCGGCGTAGTTGGGGGCCTCCTTGGTGATGGTCACGTCGTGGGGGTGGCCTTCGATGCGGCCGGCGCTGGTGATGCGCACGAAGGTCCGCTTCGCCTGGAACTGCTCGATGGTCTCCGCCCCGCAGTAGCCCATGGCCGCCCGCAAACCCCCGACAAGCTGGTGGATGGTTTCGGCGGCGCTGCCGCGGTAGGGCACCATGCCTTCGATCCCCTCAGGCACCAGCTTCGAGGAAAGCATACCCTCCTGGAAGTAGCGATCTCCTGAGCCTTCGGTCATGGCCCCCACCGACCCCATCCCCCGGAAGGTCTTGAACCGGCGGCCCTCGTAGAGGATGGTCTCCCCGGGACTTTCGTCCATACCGGCGAAGATGCTGCCCAGCATGACCGAGGACGATCCCGCCGCCAGGGACTTGGCGACATCACCGGAGTAACGCATGCCGCCATCAGAGATGACCGGGATGCCGGCTTTATGGCCCACTTGGGCCGCCTCGATGACGGCGGTGAGCTGGGGCACTCCGATGCCGGCCACGATCCGGGTGGTGCAGCTGGACCCGGCGCCAATTCCGATCTTCACCGCATCGGCGCCCGCGTCGATGAGGGCCTGCACTCCTTCGGCGGTGGCCACGTTACCGGCGATGAGCTCAACACCGGACAGGCGTTTTTTCAGCTCCTTCACCGTCCGTAGGACACCGGCGGAATGGCCGTGGGCCGTATCGACGAAAATGGCATCTACTCCGGCGTCCTGGAGAGCGGCGGCCCGGTCGAAGGTGTCCGCTCCGGTCCCCACGGCGGCGCCCACCCTGAGCCGGCCATGTTCATCGAGGCAGGCATGGGGATGGCGCTCCTTCTTGAGGATGTCTTTCACGGTGATCAGACCGGTGAGGGTGCCCTGGTCGTCCACCACCAGCAGTTTTTCGATGCGATGTTCCTGAAGGACCACCTTGGCCTCATCAAGGGTGGTCCCCTTGGGGACAGTGACCAGATTTTCACTGGTCATGCAGGCCGTGATGGGCTTGTCCAGATCCTTCTCGAACCGTATATCCCGGTTGGTGAGGATGCCAACCAGACGTCCCGGCGACCCGGAAACGTCGGACAGTGCCCCATCCACGATGGGTACACCCGAGATGCGGTAGCGGCGCATGACCTCCAGCGCATCGCCGATTGTCTTGTCGGGTGGGAGGGTCACCGGATCGAGGATCATCCCGCTCTCGGATCGTTTGACACGGTCCACTTCGGCGGCCTGGACCTCAACGGGCAGGTTGCGGTGCAATACTCCGAGTCCCCCTTGACGGGCGATGGCGATGGCCATGCTCCCTTCGGTGACCGTATCCATGGCGGCGCTGAGAAAGGGTATGTTTAATTGAATATGGTTGGTCAGGCGGGTAACGAGTGACACCTCGTTGGGCAGCACGCTGGAATAGACCGGCACCAACAGGACATCATCAAATGTGAGACCTAATCGAAATTCATCAGTCACCTGGTGATCGCCCCCTTTCGGCAATTCGTTAGTTCGCCTATCCATTGATTCAGCCCGTACCGAGGCCGCGATCTAAGCTCTCAGGCTTACTGGCCGGGATAAGGGCCACGAGTTGCATTTACCCTAGCCCCGAATATAGGATCGGTACCCCGGCCTGCAAAAGGGCTAAACCCGGCTGCCGAGGACAATTGGAGGTTGGCTAAGACCTGGATCAAAGATGGTTGGTTCGCTTTCACCTGCGATGCGGTAGGGCCCGCCGCCAACGGAACTGGGGATAATCCCCTAAAGTATCACTTTATATCATGGGCCAAATGATCATTAACCGCTTTGCCAAACCGGTCGGTGGCTCATCGATTACCTCGGGCGGGTACCCGCCGGGTTTCAGGATCGATCACCCTGGAATAGTCGCTTTGCCACCAGGTTTACGATGCGGTCGACATAGCGGAAAGGGATGGCCTCTACCGGCAGGGCGTCCAGGAAAAGTTGACCATAGCGGCGCTGGGTGACCCGGCTGTCGGCGACGATGAAGATGCCCTCATCATAGGTGGTGCGAATGAGCCGCCCGAACCCCTGGCGGAACCGGGTGATGGCATCGGGGATCTGGTACTCCATGAAGGGATTGCCTCCCTGCTCCTGTAGGTACTCCATGCGGGCGGCCACCACCGGTTCGGTAGGGTTGGCAAAGGGTAGCCGGGCGACGATGATCATTTCCAACAGGTCACCCGGGAGGTCCACCCCCTCCCAGAAGCTGGCCGTCCCCAGCAGAATCGCCCGGGGGCTTTCCTTGAAGGCTGCCAGCAGGGCGCGGCGGCTGGTACGGGAGAACTGGGTGAGCAGGCGTCGCTCAGAGTGGAAAAGCCGGCTGTGGAGGACTTCATGGACCGCCCGCAGTTGGGCGTAGGAGGTAAACAGCACCAGGAGCCGTCGCTGAATCTGATCGGTCAGGCTGTCGATCAGTTCGGCCAACTCCTGGGGATATTTGGGGTCCGACACATCCACCGGGGCCTCCCAACTTAAAACGACGCACTGCTCGTCATAGAAAAAGGGGGAGGGAATCTCTTGCTCCTCAATGGGCCAGGCGTCAAAACCGGTATCAAGACCGACTACACTCCGGAAATAGTCGAAACTGGTCCCCACTTGCAGGGTAGCCGAACACAAGACCGTGCCGGGCCGTCGTTCAAACAGCCGGGTCTGGAGAAACTCTGCCACCGTGAGCGGTGCACACCTAAAGACCACCTTTATCCCCCCCTTGACGGCGCGTACCTCGCGCCAGAGGACATCATTCCTGGCAGGCGGTTCCAGGGCCATGCGCCGGAAGGCCGTCTCCAAGGCCCGGGCCTGTGACAGATCCGTCTCCAACTCGTTCATCAGGGTCTCCCCCGATGCCGCGTCCGATTGGGTGAGTAATTTATGGACCGCCGTGAGGGTCTGGGTAAAGGTGTCCAGAGCTTCTG
>JADFNF010000203.1 GCA_022563485.1 Fidelibacterota bacterium
TCCGGTGAATCTGTCTGGTGGGCTCAGAGTGTCCATGGCGGTTAATAAAAGGTCCAATTGACGACCCGGAAGGTTTTACATTTATAGACACCAGGATATTTGATCAACATCATACGAAAGGAAATCGATCATGGGAGCTCATACTCATCTGGCCCTGGCATTAATCCTCATGGCCCTGGGGGTCGGCTACTGGGTGCTGACGCAGGCCGACAGTCAGGAAAATGCGACCCTCAAGCGGGTGGGAACCGTCCTGGGGTATTTCATCACTGTCGTGGCTTTGCTCGTGGCCTTAATGACTATTTACCACGCTATTCGTTCGCATGGCGATGATCATGGCGGCATGCACGGCGGTCACGGCATGATGATGAAGCACGGTAAAATAGACCATATGAGAGGCAAGCTGATGCCGGGCCACATGCAGGCCGACTCCCTGAAGGGGATGAAGATGCATGGTGATCGATCCGAGCGCCCCTCGCCTGCCAAGGAGTAGGTCCTCGCGGCCGACGTTCGTGCCCTGGCCTCCACCGCAATAGCAATGGGGGCTTGAGCTGCAGTCCGTTCCAACCTCCAAGGATGGAACAGCTTTTAAATACCGGGTCCCCGGTCGGCCCTATATCGGCCAAAGTTCTCCACCCCACGCCCCTGCCAGTAATTTGGCTCGGACTGCCGCCTGGGCGACCATTCGGGGAATCTGCTTGGTGGGCTTGGGTGATAGGGGTTACATTCACAGAACACCGACCATTGAAAGGACCAAGATCCATGAAAACCATTATCATCAGTTTAATAGGTCTGGCAATGACTGTTGCGGTCTATGGCCAGGAGCATCCAACCGAGCACCCCACCGCCGCCAGCGCCGAACTCCCTACCAAAGCCGCCAAGATTGATAAGCACAGTCTGGCTGCATCGATTGAACAGTTTGTGATGCATGATTCCGCCATCAAAGGGGGAGCATTTCTGATGGTGGACGATAGGACCGGCAAGGCCCTCAACCTGAGACTGGAGAAAATCCACCAGGAGCGACTGTCCAACATTGGCAATGATACGTACTTTGTCTGTGCAGATTTCAACTCCACCACGGGCAAAACCTACGACCTGGATTTTTTTATGACGGGCACCTCCGCCAATGACCTCAAAGTGACGGAGATCACGGTGCATAAGGAAAACGGGCAAGAGCGGTATACGTGGGCTGAAAATAGAGGCTTATGGGTCAAGAAGGCCTCAAAATAGAGCGGCGCAAGCCCCGGTTCTACGCGACGGACTCAGCTTAACTCCTTAAACGTAAAGCGGGTAGTATAGTCGGTCGTGACCTGCTGATCACTTTTCACATAGGGGTAGATGAAATAGTTGACGACCTCACCAAGTCCTCCGTTCGGTAGGGGGATATCGCGCCCGACGGTAAAGTCCACGCGCCGCTCATCCAAACGGCCATAGTAGTAGGCTTCCCGGCGGGGGTTTTTATCGGCCTCGGAAATATCTAACGGCACCCATTCTTCATTGATGTAAAATTCGGTCCAGCAGTGATAGCCGGCGATGACACCCCCCTTGCCGGCGGGGATGGGAAAGCCTATATGAAACCGGGCGGGCAGCCCCTGGCTGCGGACCACCACATTGAACAGACTGTGGTAGTCGGTGCAGTTCCCCTTCCCCACATCGCAGGCATAGTTGGCGTCGCCCTGCCCCCAGCCCTCACCGCTCTTGTCGTAGGTCATGTGTTCCAGAATATAATTGTATACCCCCCTCCCGAAATCAGTCCCGTTGGCATCGATACTGTCGGCGATAGCGTGAAAACGGTCATCCAGGGGCACCCGCTCATAGGATGACATATACAGTTCCCGTTCCCGAGCTGACAGCTGTGCCCGAACGCTGGAAGCCTCTACCCGGGTGACGGTGAAGCTGATTGTCAACCGGGCGCCTGGTTGATCCAGATAAGTATTGATGTAAACCATCCGATTGCCGTACAGAGTGTCGGTCACCAACTGGTAGGTCAAGTCGGTTTCGATGTGCAGGTCGGTGATGGTCTGGAAAGGATCTGACCGGGGAATCGGTATCCAGGCCTCCGTTGGCCCCATGGTATGGAATTCTACCGCGTACTCGAACGCAACGATCAGGGGCGCGGACGCCCTATTTTGCGAGCAGCCGAAGATCAACGGCAATAAGATGAGGAGCGTGTGACGATATTTCATATGAAATATTACGATGACCGGCGGCGTAAGGGAAATTGAGATCTTCTGAATACCAACTGGTAGACATTTGTCGATCGCCTATTTGTCCGTGTCATAAATTGTTAATAGTAATTGTCTTGGACATTATAATTGCTATGAGGAAAAACAGTTTGGAATCCCTTTCGTATAACCTAATATAGCAGATATAATACGAACCTATTGCTGTAGCATGATGCGCCAGGATGCCTAGGTGGTCAGATAGCTGCCAGAGATGAGCGTAAGCGCTACGGAAACCGTATGATGGGTGGTTCTACCGGTTCTATCTTGGAACCTGAATTGGCAACCACATCGAGATTAGATGAACGCTTCGTGCAGCGAGCACACAGTCCTTGATGTCGAGAGCGAGAGTTGATGATGGCTGGTGAGAATCTGTGGGGTGAACTTCCTGCCGTGGAAACAGAAAGAACACCCCTCGTCATTCTGCGTGAACAGTGTGCAATACTTGGCGAACTGACAGAGAACGTTCTCGAGGGACGCGTCCGAAAGATTTGGAAGGGAAACAGGTTCCATCTTATTATGGAGATCGTGGCGCCAGCGCTGGATAATTATGTCTATACGGTCCTTCGCGTAGATCATGGCATTCAGATGTACCCTCTGGAAATTGTCCGGTTAAATCTGGAGCTGGACGAAATAGGCCGTGGCAATCCCGCGCAACATTGCAAAAACGAAGCCGAATACATAAATGTTTTGAGGGAGAATCTATCATCCGATACTGTACGGAGGGTTATTATGGGTTTGATCACCCTAGGTAAGGCAGAGCCGTAAACGCAGATACTCCCAGAGAGCGCTCTCGCCATTATACCGGTGCGATGGGCTTAAGCGCAAATCAGGTTTTCGCCAAAGACTTGAAATGGCGACTGTAGCGCCTGACATAGAGGAACCAGCTGGCCAGCAACAGCAGGGTGGCCACCAGAAGCACCCACAGCCCGGCGGTGGTATATTTAAGGACGTAGAGGGTCATGGACAGGGCCGTGACCGCGACAAACCACTTGCCTGTGCGGTTGGTCTCGAAGACTTTAGACTCCCGGTCCATGAGATAGGATGCGCTGATCGAGGT
>JADFNF010000204.1 GCA_022563485.1 Fidelibacterota bacterium
CAGCGGGCCTGCCCCTGGACAAACGGCGAAACCGGTTGACGGGCTTCCTCCAGCGCCGGGGGTACGACTGGGGGACTATCAGCCAGGTGCTCAGCAAAATCATTGCTGGACCGGAAAGCTAAATCAGTTGTATTCTCCTTGATCCAGTCGGATATTCCACTGCCAGGATAGCATTCAACTAGCTTGAAGGAGGAAGCCATGCGTAGACTCGCCCTGGCCCTGGAGCTGCTGGAAGGGCACGGGCAACTGCGACCAGCTCAGCCTGCGAGTCTCCTGCAAGCCGCTTAGCTAATGACCGATGGCTGTCAGTGGTTTGGCGACCATACTCCTGGAACTTTTTTTGCTTTTCTTTCTCTTTTGAGTAGACCAATTTACCCTCGTGGTAATCTCGTTCGTAAGGAGTTTTCTTGAGCCGCTTTAACGTGGGCGCCGTTGCCGCTGTTACCCTGGGTATTTTCCTGGGAGCGACGGCTTTCACCTTTTACTTTGGCAAGGGGGCTTCATACCTGAGCAGCGATCCAAGGGCCTGTGTGAACTGTCACATCATGCAAGACCAGTTTGCCTCCTGGCAGAAGTCCAGCCATAAAGCGGTGGCGGTGTGTGTGGACTGCCATCTCCCCGCCTCCTTTTTCGCCAAGTGGCGGGCCAAGGTTGAAAACGGTTACAACCACTCGGTAGCCTTTACGCTTCAAAACTTCCATGAACCCATTCGGATCCACTCTAAGAACAAGAAGCTGCTGCTGGACAGTTGTATGCGCTGCCACGCCGCTCTGGTGATGGCCATCTCGGCGGGTCATCAGAATCCACCTGAAGACAGCCGTTGCACAGTGTGTCACAGTCGCGTCGGCCACGCGGCCTCATGAACAGGAGAAGGGATATGTCCTACAGACCATCCGAAGAGCAAACAGGTTCAGGCGTCAGGTTACCAAAATACTTTTACTTGGGAGTTGCCGCCGCGTCGCTGGGGGCTACAGCCATCGTGCTGCTGCTGCTGTTAAATATCAGCCAGCGCAAGGCCGAAGCCTTGAACCCTTTTTTCCGGGTCACCGAACTCACCGAGGAAACGGTCGACCCGGAAGTGTGGGGCAAGAACTTTCCTTTGCAATACGACAGCTACCGCCGAACGGTTGACATGATCCGTACCCGCTTCGGCGGCAGTGAAGCCTTGCCCCGCACCCCCACCCAGGCGGACAGCCGTTCGCTGGTGGCCCAGTCCAAGCTGGAGGAAGACCCCCGGCTGAAAATCATCTGGAATGGCTACGCCTTTGCTGAGGATTTCCGAGAGGAGCGGGGCCACGCCTACATGCTCATGGACCAAACCTTCACCAAGAGGCAGTTGGTGGTTAAACAGCCCGGGACCTGTATCCACTGTCATGCCTCTACCTATGCGATCTACAAGAAACTGGGGGAAGGTGATATTACCAAGGGCTTTGAGCGGCTAAACCAGATGTCCTATTTCGAAGCCCGCGAGCACGTAGACCATCCCATAGCCTGCATCGATTGCCATGCGCCCCAGACCATGTCCTTGCGGATTACGCGCCCGGCCTTCATCGAGGGAATTCGGGCCTATAAAGCCTCGGTGGGCGTTCTCGATTATAACGTGAACGACATGGCCAGCCATCAGGAGATGCGCACCTATGTCTGCGCCCAATGCCATGTGGAATATTACTTCAAGGGACCGGAAAAGCGCCTGGTCTACCCCTGGGGAAAGGGGTTGAAGGTGGAAGATATACTGGCCACCTATGACGAAGAGGGCTTTAGTGATTGGACTCATGCGGCTACGGGTGCGGGTGTCCTGAAAGCCCAACACCCGGAGTTTGAGACCTGGAGCCAGGGGATTCACGCCCGCTCGGGAGTCGCCTGTGCGGACTGCCATATGCCCTATAAAAGGGTTGGGGCGATGAAAATCAGCGATCACCATGTGCGCAGTCCGATGCTCAACATCAACCGGGCCTGCCAGACCTGCCATCATGTGGAGGAGGAGGAGCTGCTGGCCCGCGTGGAACATATCCAGCAGATCACTTATGACCTGCGGGACAAGGCGATGAATGCACTGGTGGCGCTCATCGAGGATATTCAGAGCGCCACGGGGAAAGGGCAGGCGGGTCCTGCCGTTGATCGGGCCAGGGAATTTCATCGGCAGTCTCAATTCCGGGTGGATTTCGTGGAGTCGGAAAATTCCATGGGTTTTCACGCTCCACAAGAGACGGCGCGCATTCTGGGCGAAGCCATGGACCTGGCCCGGCAAGGACAACTGGCCCTGATGGGTCGTGACATGGATTAGGGGGGCTTCCTCCAGCGCTGGGGGTACGACTGGGGGACGATTCAGCGAGGTGCTGGAACGGGTCGGGCAGGATTAGGGCCTGATAATGGCCCAATTGTCAGCTCACGCCTACCCAAAACAGATATTAAATTCACCCCTTCACCATGTCTCCTGATTCCTTTATACTAGCGGCCCGTTGAGCAAAAAAACCGGCCAGGACATCCGCCAGGAGTTCATCTCCTTTTTCGAGGGGAAGGGGCACCGCTTCGTCCGGTCCAGCCCGGTGGTGCCCATCGACGACCCTACGCTCCTGTTCACCAACGCCGGGATGAACCAGTTCAAGCCCATCTTCCTGGGCCAGGAGCAGCCCAAACAGCTGCGGGCGGTGAACAGCCAGAAGTGCATCCGCGTATCGGGCAAGCACAACGACCTGGAGGAGGTGGGGGTGGACAGCTACCACCACACCTTCTTCGAGATGCTGGGCAACTGGTCCTTCGGGGACTACTACAAGGCCGAGGCCATCGGGTGGGCCTGGGAGCTGCTCACCAAAGTGTGGGGCATGGACAAGGAGCGTCTGTGGGTCACGGTGCACGACAGCGATGATGAGGCGGCCCGGCTGTGGACCGAGGTCACCGATATTGCCCCGGACCGGGTATTAAAATTTGGCGACAAGGAGAATTTCTGGGAGATGGGGGCCACCGGTCCCTGCGGCCCCTGCTCGGAGATCCACTACTACGACGGGCCGGACCTGTCCAAGATGGAGGCCGAGGGGGTCAACGCCTGGCCCGAGTTCAAGGAGCTGTGGAACCTGGTGTTCATCCAGAACAACCGCCTGGATGACGGCTCACTGGAGGACCTGCCTGCCCGGCACGTGGACACCGGGGCCGGTCTGGAGCGCATCGTGGCCGTCCTTCAGGGCAAAGATTCCAACTATGCCACCGATCTGTTCAGCCCCCTCATCGATCACGTGGCCCAGCCCACCGGCGTCCCCTATACCGAA
>JADFNF010000036.1 GCA_022563485.1 Fidelibacterota bacterium
TTCCCCCCTCACCCAACCGCCGTAACTTCCGTCCCGGTAAAAACCGGGTAATGGAACTGCAGCAACCAACAACATGAGCAATAGCCAACATCCCTTCCTCCAGCTGTTGGCCCAGCGCGTGGTCATCTTCGATGGCGCTATGGGGACCAATCTCCAGGAGCGCGATCTCTCCCTCGATGATTTCTGGGGCCAGGAGGGGTGCAACGAGATCCTGGTGCGCTCCCGCCCCGATGTGGTCCGCGAGCTGCACGCCAGTTTCCTTGAGGTGGGCGTGGATGTGCTGGAGACCAACACCTTCGGGGCCTCAGCGGTGGTGCTGGCCGAGTACGACCTGGACGCTGAGGATTATGCCCTGAACAAGGAAGCCGCCGCCCTCGCCAAGTCCGTGGCCGCCGACTATACCACCCCGGCCCACCCGCGCTTTGTGGCCGGCTCCATCGGTCCCGGTACCAAGCTGCCCAGCCTGGGGCACATCTCCTTCAAGGACCTCCACGCCGTCTACCGCCGCCAAGTGTCAGGACTCATCGACGGTGGGGCCGACCTGCTCATCATCGAGACCTGTCAGGACCTGCTCCAGACCAAGGCGACCCTCATCGCCATCTTCGATGAGTTCAAGGCCAAGGGGGTGCGCCTGCCCGTTATCGTCCAGGTGACCATGGAGAACACCGGCGCCATGCTTCTGGGGTCGGACATGCTCACGGCCATCATCACCCTGTCCCCCTTTCCCCTCGATGTGCTGGGCCTCAACTGCGCCACCGGTCCCAAGGCTATGGGGGCCCACGTGCGGACCCTGTCATCGTCCTGGAAGCGGCCCATATCGGTGATCCCCAACGCCGGACTGCCCCAGAACATCGATGGCCAGATGGTCTATGACCTGACTCCCAATGAATTAGCCCACGACCTGCACCACTTCGTCACCGACCTGGGGGTGAACATCGTCGGCGGCTGCTGCGGCACCACCCCCGAGCACCTCAAGGCCGTGGTGGACATGATCGGGGGTCTTACGGCCCAGCCCCGCACCACCGAAAGGGAGGCCGCCGCTTCGTCCCTCTACGGCGTGGCCGCTTACGATGTCGATCCCAAGCCCCTCATGATCGGTGAGCGCACCAACGCCAACGGGTCCAAAATATTCAAGAAGTACCTGCTGGCCGGTGATATGGACGGTATGCTGTCGGTGGCCAAGGCCCAGGTCCAGGAGCAGGCCCATATTCTGGATGTATGCACCGCCTATGTGGGCCGGGACGAGGTGCAGGACCTGGGCCGCTACGCCTTCCGCCTGAACACCGATTGCACGGTCCCTCTCATGCTCGATTCCACCGAGGCTCCCGCCATCGAGGCGGCCCTGCAGAATATTGCCGGCAAGTGTATCATCAACTCCATCAACCTGGAGGACGGGGAGGGTAAGGCCCGGACGGTCCTGGCATTGTGCCGCCGGTATGGCGCCGCCGTGGTGGCCCTCACCATCGATGAGGACGGCATGGCCAAGACCGCCGAGAGCAAACTGGCGGTGGCCCAGCGCCTCTACCGTCTCGCCGTCGATGAGTTCGACCTGCCCCCCGAGGACATCTTCTTCGATGCCCTCACCTTCACCTTGGGCAGCGGTGAGGAGGAGTTCCGCCGGGCCGCCATCGAGACCATGGACGCCATCCGCCACATCAAGGCCAAGTTCCCCCTGGTGCATACGGTCCTGGGCCTGTCCAACATCTCCTTTGGCTTAAAACCCCTCATCCGTCACCGCATCAATTCGGTCTTTCTCCATCACGCCATCGAGGCCGGGCTGGACGCGGCTATCCTGCATGCCGGTAAGATTATGCCCCTCTACAAGATTCCCGATGAAGAGCGCCACATGCTGGAGGATTTGATCTTTGACCGGCGCAAACCGGGCTACGATCCCCTCACCGCCATCCTGGAGTTCTATGAGGATGTGAAAGCCGAGAAGACCGACGCCTCCGCCCTGGCCGAGCTGCCCGTTGAGGAGCGCCTGGAGCGGCGCATCATCGATGGCAACCGGGTGGGCCTGGAGGCCGATCTTGAGTTGGCCCTGAAAACCCATCCGGCCCTGGAGATCGTCAACACGATTCTACTGAATGGCATGAAAACGGTGGGGGAGCTGTTCGGAGCCGGAGAGATGCAGCTCCCGTTCGTCCTCCAGTCGGCCGAGACCATGAAGGCTTCCGTCTCCTTCCTGGAACCGCACATGGAAAAGTCGGATAATGCGGGCAAAGGCAAGCTGATCATTGCCACTGTCAAGGGGGATGTCCACGATATCGGCAAGAACCTGGTGGATATCATCCTCACCAACAACGGCTTCCAGGTGGTGAACCTGGGCATCAAGCAGCCGGTGGACGCCATCATCGCCTCCTACGAACGGGAGCACGCCGACGCCATCGGCATGAGCGGCCTGTTGGTGAAGTCCACCATCGTCATGAAGGAAAACCTGGAGGTGCTCACCGAACGGGGCCTGTCGCCGCCGGTCCTGCTGGGGGGCGCGGCCCTCACCCGCCGGTATGTGGAGCAGGATTTACAAAACATCTACCCCCATGGCCGGGTCTACTATGCTAAGGACGCCTTTGAAGGGCTCGGCATCATGAACCGGATTGTCTCGGGACAGGCCCCGGTTGCCAGCGTTAAGGTCCCCAGGAAATCCACCGCCGTCAAACGGCCGTCCATCTCGCGCAGGCGCAAGAAAATCGAGCCGGTGGAGCCGCCTACACCCCCCTTCTGGGGCAGCCGCGTGGTGACCGGCATCCCCCTGACCGCTATGATCCCCTTCATCAACCGGGTGGCCCTGTTCCGGGGCCAGTGGGGCGTTAAAAAGAAGGGCAGGTTGGATGAGCGTTATGATCGCATGGTGCAGGATACCCTGGAGCCGACGCTCGAAAAGTTGGTCCGGCGGGCCCAACAGGAGCAGCTGGTGCAACCGGAGGTGGTCTACGGGTACTTTGCCTGCAATTCCCAGGGGGATGATCTCCAGGTCTACGCCCACCCGGAGGACGAGACACCCCTGCTCACCATGCATTTTCCCCGGCAGGCCGAGGAAAACGGCCGCAATATCGCTGATTTTTTCTGGCCCGTAGGCAGCGGTAAAAGGGATGTCCTGGCCGTCCATCTGGTGACGGTAGGAGCCAAGGCATCCGTCGAGGCCCAGCGGCTATTCGATGCCGATCAATACACCGAGTACCTCTACTTTCACGGGTTTGCCGTCGAGACCGCCGAGGCCATCGCCGAATACTGGCATAAGGAAATACGGCGGGAGTTGGGTATCGACGGCGATGACGGACCGGATATCCCATCCCTCTTTCGACAGAAATACCGGGGGAGTCGCTACTCCTTCGGCTATCCCGCCTGCCCGAGCCTGGAAGATCAGGCCCACATCTTTACCCTGTTGCAGCCGGAACGCATCGGTGTTTCTTTAACGGAAGAATGGCAACTCGTACCCGAGCAATCCACTTCGGCCATCATTGTTCATCATCCAGCGGCAAAATATTTTTCGGTTTAGCCTCCCTCGCCCCAGCCGCCTGTCCCCCCCCCTTTTCAATCCCGCAGGATCATTATATCATTTGTCTATGGAGGTTCAATCTATCCATACCCGGCTAAATCCATAGACCACAGTGTGATATTATTCCACTTATGATTGCATTTTGGACAAAAATTCTATATAATTGTATGTCCCATTCGCTGACATTCGGATAGATACCATGCTGAATTACCAAGTCATCACCTCACGCGGTAAGCCCCGGTTTGCTGTGGTAGAGTATCATGCCTTCATGAAGCTCCTCGAACAGGTTGAAAACCGGAAGAGAAACATGGCCGTGCCCAAGCCGTCGCGCTTACGGAAGGAACCCTCCGCGCGCGAACTGACCCGGCTCATGCGCAGCAGCCCCATCAGGGGGTGGCGACTGTTCCGCAACATGACCCAGTCGGAATTGGCTGATAAAACGGGACTCAAGCAGACCCATGTCAGTCTCATGGAGGCGAACAAGATCAAGCCGCGCAAGAACACGCTCAGCAAGCTTGCCGAGGCCCTCAGCTGTGATATCGACGATCTGACCAGCCGGCACTCGTGAAACTTCTGGCTCCGCCCCGCCTTCTGTAGACCTTTGCAATATCTTATATTTGATATTGAGACGATACCCCTGCCCTCGCTGGCCGAACCGCTGGAGCAGGAGGTGGCCCGGCGCACAGAGCGGGAAGTCGACCGGGGCAAATTTACTCCGGAGGAAGCCGATTCCTTCGTCAGGTCCATCTCTCCTTTTTTCGGTCGTGTTCTGGCGGTCGGGATGCGACTCTACAACGACGCGACGGGCGAGACCAGGGACAAGGTTATCTCCGAAGCCACCGAAGAGGAGACCCTTAAGGCCTTCTTCGAGACCATCAACCCTGCGGCCTCCCGGGATCTGCGCTATGTCCACTATAACGGTCTGGGTTTCGACGTCCCCTTCCTCATCATCCGCGCCGCCTTCTACGGTATCGAGATCCAGAACCGGCGTTTTCTGAACCAGGCCCGCTTCCGGTTCGATCCCCATGTCGACATCATGCAGTTCCTCTCCCGGTGGGGCCGGGAAGGGGTGAGCCTGGACATGGCCTGTCATAGTTTTGGTATCCCCTCGCCGAAGGAAGGGGCGGTAAAGGGCGAGAGTGTGGCGGCGGCCTTTGAGGCCGGCGACCTCGACGCTGTGCGGGACTATGTCATGCGGGATGTGGAAGCCACCCACCAGCTGTTCCTGAAGATCAAGCCCTACCTGTAGAACTTCCCTCTTCCCCAGCCTTAGGTAAGGATCAGGCTAAAACCCTTCATTAAGCCGACTTCTATGAAAGGATAAGGGCCTGATCTTTCATTAGTATATTCATAATGAAAGTATACTTGCATAAGAGCCGCCTTTGAGCGGGGCGGTACGCTTATAAACAGCGCCACATCGGCAACGTGGAGGGATCGTTTCATGCTGGTTCTGGTGAGCAGGGTTTAGCTGACGTTATTAACATAATGGACGCGAAACGTTACTTCGCTCTTTCTAATTAACACTTCTGGGCTTAAACTTTAATACCACTCCGCGCTAATAACGTTAACGTTAATTGTTGGAGGTCTGAATGGCCGTACGCAAAACGGGAGAATTGATCATCGTCAGTACCGTGGGTGAGGAGGTAAGCGCCTTCATTCCTTATCCCCTGCCGCCTACCCCGCCCATTCAGTTTGATGACGAATTGCAGGATGTCATGGGACAGGCTAATCGCGCCATTGGAAGGCTCGACGGATTATCCGACCTGTTGCCCGATCCGTCACTTTTCCTGTACCATTACGTTCGTAAAGAGGCCCTGCTCTCATCCCAGATCGAAGGGACCCAGTCCTCGTTTTCCGACCTATTGCTATTCGAGAAGGGAGGATTTTCCGGCGGCCCCTTGGATGAAGTCCAGGAAGTATCAAATTATGTCGCCGCCATGAATCATGGATTGGCAAGACTTAAGGAGGGATTCCCGCTGTCCTTAAGGCTCATGCGGGAAATCCACGGCATATTGCTCCAAGGAGGTCGCGGAAGTGACAAAACGCCAGGTGAGTTCCGGCGGTCCCAGAATTGGATTGGTGGAACGCGGCCGGGTAATGCCTTGTTTGTGCCACCACCTCCCGATCGGGTCATGGAATGCATGGGTGACCTGGAAAAGTTCCTTCACAATCAGCCCGGCCCCACACCGGTATTGATCAAAGCGGCGCTGGCCCATGTCCAGTTCGAAACCATCCATCCATTCCTGGACGGCAATGGGCGCTTGGGACGGCTGTTGATTACCTTCCTATTGTGTGCGGAAGGTGTCCTTACGGATCCATTGCTCTACCTCAGCCTCTATTTCAAGGCGCATCGAAGCACCTACTATGACTTGTTGCAGACCGTCCGCCTGGAAGGTAAATGGGAAGAGTGGCTCATGTTCTTTTTCCGGGGTGTGGAGGAGACGGCAACCCAGGCGACCGAGACGGCCAAGTCTATCCTGAAGCTCTTTGAAACTGATGATCAACGCATCCAGTCATCGGGCAGGGCCGCCGGCACCGCCGTTCGGGTTCATCATCTGATTCAAAAGGACCCCTTGGTTACCATGCCCGAAGCGGCCAGAGAGTTGGGTATTACATTTCCCACCGCCAGCCGGGCAATCAAACGCCTGCAGGGACTGGGTGTACTGGCGGAATTCACCGGTCAGGAACGTAATCGCATCTATTACTATCGTCAGTATTTCGATATCCTTAAGGAGGGCACGGAACTAACCGATCAAACGTAGGCGCAAGTCGTTGCTCTACCTTCCCGTGGCCTCTTTTTCCTGCTCCAGCAGCCAGGTATACAGCTCCGGGTTGGCGTAGGTCTCGGTCCAGCTGTCGTGCCCGGCATCGGGATAGATGGTGAGGCGCGGGTCGCCGCCTGCCTGCCGGATGGCCGCCACCATCTGCTCAGTTTCTTCTACCGGCACCACACTATCCTTTGCCCCGTGGAAGGCCCAGACCGGCAGGTCCTTCAGGCGCCGGGCCAGATAGGGCCTCCCGCCACCGCAGATGGGGACGATAGCGGCGAACCGTTCGGGATGGGCCAGGGCCAGGCTCCAGGTGCCGTAGCCGCCCATGCTCAGACCGGTGAGGTAGATCCGGTTGGTGTTTACATCGTGAGCCCCGATCACTTCGTCCAGAAGTGCATCTAGGTCGTCCAGGTGCTCGGTCCACCACGCGTCCGCCGGACACTGGGGGGAGATCACTATGAAGGGGAAATCGGGGTCGTCTTCGACCAGCTTGGGCGGGCCGTGCACTTTCACTAGGTCAAGGTCATCGCCCCGTTCCCCAGCCCCATGGAGAAACAGGATCAGGGGCCATTTCTTGCCGGGCTGGCCGCCGTAACCTTCCGGGAGAAACAGCAGGTACTCCAGGCCGACCACCTTCGTGATCTCACCTGCAAAGGACCGGGCGTGCTGTCCGGTTTGGGGCGCCTGATGGTTCGGAGCCGGGCCGCAGCTCATCGCCAGCCCAATCATAAAAATCATGCTGAGTGCATACCGCCATGCCATATGAACTTCCCTCGTTAAAAATCCCCATCCGGGACGACCCGCTTCTGTCCATTTCCGTCCTCGAATCTAGTACGCCCGGCGGCGTTGTCCGGAAGCGGGACGCCGGCCCGGTCGTGTGCGCTGAATGGCAGGTCTGGCCGCCGGCCTCCCAGGGGACCAGGTTTGGGTCTTGACCTCATCGCGGAATTTCTCGATAACCTCGATGGTGATCCGTTGCTGGAGCACCTGCTCGACGGCCGTCAGAAGGTCTCCCTCATCGAAACAGACCAGGGAAATCGCCACCCCCGTGGATCCGGCCCGGCCTGTTCGCCCGATGCGGTGGATATAGTCCTCGGGTACCTCAGGCAGGTCGAAGTTCACCACCCGGGGCAGCTCGATGATGTCCAGCCCCCGGGCAGCGATGTCCGTGGCCACGAGGATGCGCACCTTCCCCCGCTTGAAATCGGCCAGGGTCCTGGTGCGCACCGACTGGCTCTTGTCGCCGTGGATGGCCTGGGCGCTCACTCGCTCCCTGATCAGATGTTTGGTGAGGCGGTCCGCCCCCCGTTTTGTGCGGGTGAAGATCAGGGCCTGGTCCCAGTTCTCAGTCTTGATAAGGTGGGTCAGCAGGGACCTTTTCCGGGTTCGCGCAACGGTATACGCCTTGTGTTCCACCAGCTCGGTGGCGGCATTCTGACGCGACACCTGGATGCGAGCGGGGTCGGTCAGCAGCGAAAAGGCCAGTTTCTGTATTTCGGGCACATAGGTAGCGGAAAACAGCAGGTTCTGCCGCTTTTGGGGCAACAGTTTCAGGATGCGCTTGATGTCGGGCAGAAACCCCATGTTGAGCATCCGGTCCGCTTCGTCCAGCACCAGGAACTCCACCTTGGAGAGGTCCACCGTTTTCTGTTGGGCGTGATCCAGCAGGCGGCCCGGTGTGGCCACCAGGATGTCCACCCCTTTTCTCAGTTTGGCGGCCTGGGGATGAAAGCCGACACCGCCAAAGACCACCGTCGAGCGCAACGGCAGATATTTGCCGTAGGTCCGAATGCTCTCGTGCACTTGGGCGGCCAGCTCCCGGGTGGGGGTAATCACCAGCGCCCGGGGACGGTGATCGCTCCCGTTGGAACGGTTCAGCATCTGCAGCATGGGGAGGGTGAAAGCCGCCGTCTTGCCCGTGCCGGTCTGGGCGCCGGCCAGCACGTCTTTGCCCGCCAGGATGGCCGGAATGGCCTCAACCTGAATGGGTGTGGGGGTTGAATAGTTCTGCGCGGATACAGCGCGCATGAGTTCGGCCTCCAGGCCGAGATCGTTGAATGACATACGTTCTTAATCTCCTGAATCGCGGCCCGCCCCTGCTCTTCAGGGGGCCGGTCCAGCCGAGATGGTGAAACAAATATTCTATGCGGAAGTTGAAAACTTTGGTGGGAAAACAACTACGTCGCGGTGCGCACCGACCGGTGGGTGCTGAATTGCGCCTAACTTAGGCCCGGTTCATCCCCACCCCTACACAATTCTGCCCGTCGTTCACCCCCTGCCTGGTCAGGGAGCCGGGACCAGTCCTGCCAGACGGGCCCTATAGAATTGTCCGGCATCCCTATTATCTTGGCGGCATCATACTGATCATGGGGCTTGCTATTGGCCTCAGCAGTGTCTGGGGCATAGCCGGAACGCTCTTCCTACTGATTCCGTCAGCGATTTATGTCGCGAGGCTGGAGGATGAAGCTTTGGCGGAGAAGTTCGGGGAGGATTGGAGGAGTTATGCAGACCGGACCTACCTCATGTTTCCCCCCGTCTATTAGGAGTCAGGAGGCCGCCTAACCATCGCTTGCTGCTGACGCGGGGGGTGTTGCATTTGTAGATTGTCGTGTATTGAGCCCCCCATTGCCCCCTTGCCTTTCGCCTGATACCTTACCTGCGCCAGGTGCGCGAAACCGGTGCCCTACCGGATCAAAAATCATCGGGCAGCTGGGCGTCGAACACCAGCACCGCCGGTCCGGTGACCCACACATTCTGCCACTCGGCATCGAACGCCATCACCAGTTCGCCGCCGGGGTTGATGATCCTCACGGGGCTGCGCAGGTCCCCGGTCATGGCCGCCAGGAACCCGGCCGCCGTGCTCCCGCTGGCACAGGACCGCATCACCGCCTCCACCCCCTTTTCGTAGCTGATCACCTCGATGGTATGGGCATCGATGCGCCGGTAAAAATTGACGTTCACCCCTCGGGGCTGGAAGGTTTCGTGGTGGCGGATTCGGGGCCCTTCCCGGGCCACCAGCTCCTCGTCCAACTCATCGACCTCGATGGCAAAGTGGGGCGCTCCCGCATCAATGTGCCGGCCCCGAAAGCCGTCGATGTCCAGCATTTCGGTGACGAAGCTGGGGGTCACGCTCTGCAGGCGAATCTGGCCATCGGGCAACAGTTCCGCCTCGTGGCGGCCATCACCGGCCATGAAGCTGATCTTCCCGGTGATCCCCTTTTGCCGGGCGTAGAGCGACACGGCGCAGCGACTGCCGTTGGCGCAGAAGGTCTCCCAACTGCCGTCGGAGTTGAAGTAGTCCAGGTGGAAGTCGATCCCCTTTTCGGCGGGGGCCGAGAGGATGTGGACACCGTCAGCGCCCACCCCCGCGTGGCGGTCGCACACCCGCTGGATAAAGGCCCGGTCGCGGATCACCTCCGGGCAGCGCTCCGCCTCGAACATGACGAAATCGTTGCCGTTGCCGTGGGCCTTGGTAAAGGGAATCACCGCTAGCCGTGGGTCAGCCAAAAACCCAGGAAGAGGGTCACGATGGCCAGGACCGGCATGACCTTCGTGATCATGTCCCAGAATTTTTCACTGCCGGTATCCACCTCATTCTCGTCCAGGGCGGCCCGAATCTTCTTGATCTTACCGTGGGCGGCGTGACTCAGCCCCACCAACATCAGGCCCAGGATGATTTTGACATACCACAGGGCGCCGGCGGACAGCAGGGCCGGTCGGCTGATCAGCATGAGAATGCCCACCAGCAGCAGGAACGAACCGGCCATGACGGTCACCTTCTGGCTGATGGCGGCGATCCCCTCCACCAGGGGCAACCGCTGGGTGGTGTCGACGGTGCGGCTGAGTTTCCACAGGATGGCCAGCCCGGCCCCGGAACCGACAAACAGGACCACAAACAGGATGTGGAGGAAGGTCAGAATAGTGTAATAGGTCATGTCAATATCTCCTTCAATAAGTTCATGATCGTCGCCACATCATCAAATCCATCCACCAGCGCAGTGGGTTGCTGTTCCTCGATTGCCTGCCGCCATTCCGGTTCGTCCCGCCGGCAAACGATGAGACTTGCGATGCGGTTTAGCCGGGCAATATAGGCATCGTTGGGCGTGTCACCGATCAGGATCGTATCTTGAGGGCGGAAGGATTCCCGGACGACATCCCAGGCGCGCTCACGGGCGATCCAGGGGAGGTCTTCCCGGCGGTTGCCGTCGTCACCGAAGATGCCAAAGGCAAATAGGTCCCACAGACCGGTTCGCGCCAACTTGGCCCGGGCGCCCCGCTCCACATTCCCGGTGAGCAGCGCAGTGACCCAGTGCTCCTGCTGGCAGCTGCGCACCAGCGCCTTGGCTCCGGGGTACACATGCAGATCGCTCGAGGCCGGTAACCGCTCCTCCACAAGGCTGAGATAGTGTTCCAACACCGCCGTGAGTTGGTCCGCCGGAATGCCGCCGTTGTAGCCGTGACGGGCTAGGGTGTTGTGGATAATGGTAGGGTCGGTAAACCCGGCCACCTCATGAAACGAGAGTTCGATAGGTTTACCGAGAAAATGTGATATGGCCTCAGCCAGGGCCTGTCTGGGGATCGGTCCGGGCGTCAGGAGGGTACCGTCAATATCGAACAGAATCAGTTTGCGCAGTGCCATCTCGGCTCGAAGGTCCCGTCAGTCCCCATGAACTATGGGGCAAATCTGATGGGATATCATCACATCCAGGGCTGTGGCGAGACGCGGCATACAGGTTTAGAAAAGGAATTGCTCACCATTTGGTGGATTCACCGTTTCGTCCAGAATCTCGGTGATCTTTTCGGCAATGACTGCCGGCGAAGTCCAGGATGAGAAATCAGCATCGGGCATGGCTTGGCGATTGGAGGGGGTATCAATAGTTGTGGGGATGATTAGATTGGCCGTCACTTTGCCGTCTCCTTCCCGAGCAATGGTTTGGGTCAGGTTGTGGACCGCCGCTTTGCTCACGGCATAAGGACCCGCCTGGGCCATCCCGGCGTCACCGGCCGCCGATCCGAAATTGATGATTCGGCCAAAGCCCTGCTCTTTGAAAATGGGTAGAACGGCCTGGCAGGCATTCAGGCAGGTAATAAAGTTCAGATCGAACATGCGGGGCCAGGCTTCCAGAGGAACCTCCTCCACCGGCCCATCCATGCCGAAGCCGCCGGCCACATTGACCCAGGCATGGCAGCTGCCCTGATGCCGGAGGATCTCCGCCACCACGAAATTGACGGCCGTCCGTTCGGTCAGGTTACCGGTTACATAACTGAGAGTCTCGTCCACGGGACGCCAGTCCACCGTTGCCCCCCGCAGGGTGCCCACCACATGCCGGGCCCGGCCCTGCAAATGCTTGACCAGTGCCGACCCCATCGCGCCGTTCGCACCGGTCACCACCACCACCTGTTCGCGAAGTTCCATATTTGGGCCGCGGTCTACCACCTGTGCTACTTCCGCCCTCCCGTGGCCGATCCTTTCCGATGGACCATGCGCGCTGCAGCCTGATCGGTCGGCATGATGAACAACTCACTGATGTTCACATGGGGCGGCCGGGTTGCAGCATAGAGCGCGGCATCGGCAATGTCGTCGGCCGCCAGGGGTGTCATACCGGCATAGACTTCCTTGGCCTTGGTCTGGTCCCCGCCAAAACGGACCACACTGAACTCCGTTTCCACCATGCCGGGGTCGATAGAGGTCACCCGGATCGGCGTACCAAGCAGGTCCATCTTCAGGCCACGGCTCAACGCCCGAACGGCAAATTTCGTCGCACTATACACGCTTCCGCCGGGGTAGGCCTCCCGGCCCGCTACGCTGCCCAGGTTAATGACATGGCCGTGGCCCCGCTCAAGCATTCCCGGGATACAGAGCCGGGTCATGGTGAGCAGCCCCTTTATGTTCGTATCGATCATGGTATCCACATCGGCGGCGGAGATCGCCCACTCAGGTTCCATTCCCTTTACCAGACCGGCATTATTGATCAGAATATCCACCGCCTGCCATTTGGGTGGGAGAGCCTGAAAGGCCGGTTCCACGGCGCCCACTCTGGATACGTCACTTGCCAGGACGAGGCTCTCGGTGTTATGGCGCTCCTTGAGCCGCTGCTGGAGGACCTCCAGGCGCTTCCGCCGTCGCGCCACCAGCACCAGGGAAGCGCCTGCCTGGGCGAACAGTTCAGCGCAGGCATCCCCGATCCCACTGGATGCGCCTGTGATCAGGACCAGTTTATTTTTCAGGTTCATCACGATGTTATACCTGCTCCTGCCGTGGGTCTGTCCGAGCCGCCCTAAGCTATATGTCTGCGTTTCAGTAGATACTCTGACAGGGCCCGATCCAGAGGCCGATCAGTTGTAATGAGCACATAATCGATGTTTTGCTGCCGGCAGCGCGCGCGATAATCGTCGATAAACCGCTCCATCTGTTTTTGATAGGCCTCCCGAATGTGCCAGGGTTCTGTGGTAATGATTTTTCCCGTCTCCAGGTCCCGGAAGCGGGTCCGGCTTGTAAAGGTGAGGGCGATTTCCTGGGGATCCAGGATATGAAACACGATCACCTCGTGCTTTTTGTGACGGAAATGCTTTAAGCCCATTAATACCTCATCGGGGTCATCGAACAGGTCGGAGATCAGGATGATGAGTCCCCGTTTGACAATCGACTCGGCCAGCTGGTGGAGAATGGGGGCGATACTCGTCTTACCACCGCCCTCCATCCGGGACATATAACCCAGAATGGTGTTTAGGTGGCTCGATTTGGCCCGGGGAGGGATGTAGTGGCGCAGCTGGGTGTCAAAGAGGGCCAGACCGACGGCATCCTGCTGTTTGAGCATGAGGTAGGCTAGGGCTGCCGCCAGAGTCTGGGCATAGGCTAGTTTGCTCACGCCGTTGGATTGAAAAGTCATGGACCGGCTCTGGTCCAGCAGCAGATAACTTTTGAGGTTGGTCTCCTCCTCGAACTGCTTCACATAGTAGCGGTCGGTCTTGGCAAACAGCTTCCAGTCTACATGGCGGATCTCATCGCCGGGGCCATAGGCCCGGTGCTCGGCGAACTCCACCGAGAAACCATGGTAGGGGCTCCGGTGCAGGCCCATGATGAAGCCTTCCACCACCAGACGGGCGCGCAGGGACAGGTTATCCAGCTTGGCAACAATCTGTGGATTAAGGTAGGTGGTGCTGAGGTTTGCCATCGTGCAGCGGCGGGGACGGCCCCCTGGGTCAGGGTTTGCGCTCCATCAGGCGGTCCAGGATGGCATCGGTGTTGATCCCATCGGCCTCGGCATTGAAATTGGGGATGAGCCGGTGCCGCATCACCGGCTTGACCATAGCGGTGACATCGGCGATGTCGGGGGTGGGGCGTTCTGCCAGGGCGGCGCGTACTTTCGCTCCCAGAATCAGGTATTGGCTCGCCCGGGGTCCGGCGCCCCATTCCACCCACTCACGGATGAACTCCGGCCCTCCGTCCTGACCGGGACGGGTCGAGCGCACCAGATCAACCGCATAGGCCACCACATTCTCAGCCACCGGGATCTGGTGGACCAGGTCGTGGAAGGCGGCGATGTCCTCGCGACTGATGACTTTGGCCGGGCTCTTTCCAGGGGACCCGGTGGTGGCGTTGACAATCTGAATCTCCTCATCCCTGGTGGGGTATTGGATGCGCAGGTTGAACATGAACCGGTCGAGTTGGGCCTCTGGCAGGGGGTAGGTGCCCTCCTGCTCAATGGGGTTCTGGGTGGCCATGACGAAGAACGGATCATCCAGGGGGTAGGTAGTGCCGGCGGCTGTGACCGTGTGCTCCTGCATGGCCTCCAGGAGGGCGGCCTGGGTCTTGGGCGGGGTGCGGTTGATCTCATCGGCCAGGATGATGTTGGCGAAGATGGGGCCTTTGAAAAATTTGAACTTCCGGCCCCCCGATTTCGATTCTTCGATGATCTCCGTGCCGGTGATGTCGGAGGGCATCAGGTCCGGGGTAAACTGGATCCGGCTGAAGGACAGGTCCAGGACGTCCGCCAGGGTTTTGATGATGAGGGTCTTGGCCAGGCCGGGCACCCCTTCCAGCAGCACATGCCCCCGGCAGAGCATGGCCATGAACAGGTACTCCAGAATTTCCTGCTGGCCGATGATCACGTGCCCGATCTCCTGGTAGAGCCGTTCACGCGCCTGATGCAACTGCTCAACGAGTCCTAAATTATCCATTCACCCATCCAAATTGATTGGGTGAAACTTATGATGAAGGGACCCTCCAAGTGAGGGGGATTTTAACCCCACCTTGAGGCTGGCCCCCTTTTAGCCTGGCCGAATATGTGCAGTCTATCACTGTATCGTTATTATTCTTTACATCATGTCAATAAGGGCCTATATTTTGTCATTAGTGTTTATAGCACTGGTTTTAATGAAGATCATTAGTGCTATTGACAACACCGCCATCCACAGTATGAGAGGAAACATATCATGGTGTATACCAGGAACCCTATAGGGCTGAGCGTAGTTGTGCTAGCACTGATGATGGGTGCGGCCTCGGGCCAGGGCCTGACCGATAAGGGCGTCAAGCTGGGCCTGAACCTGGCCAACGTCGGGGGTGAATTCCTCGATGACGTGGACCCCATCATGAAGCTCGGTTTCGCCTTGGGAGGCTACGCGACCTTGGACTTTGATCTGCCGGTGGTCATTCAACCGGAAG
>JADFNF010000037.1 GCA_022563485.1 Fidelibacterota bacterium
ATACAGATTACCGGCCAGCAGCTCAGCGATCAGTGCGTCGGTTAAGGCTTCGGCGTCCGTACTGGTCCACAGCCCCGAAGCCGTATTGCCGGTAAAATCACCCGTGATGGTGTGCACAACGCCACCAGCAACACCCGCGGCCCCATTGTGAAAATGGGCCGCAGCGATGGCGCCACTCAATCCCTCCACCGTGACATTGAATGCCAGGCCTGCATCGGTAAGGGTGAATGAACCCGTGCCCATTCCACTACTATCCGTGACGGCGTGGGTTTGTTGTTCGGCTGTGAGCCGAGCTTTGAAGCCCGTGCCGGAACTCAGGTACACCTGCCCGCGGATTTCACCGGCGCCATTGGCAGCCGTATGTACATTGACATACAGATTACCGGCCAGCAGCTCAACGATCAGTGCGTCGGTTAAGTTCGCTGTCCGCACTGGTCCACAGCCCCGAAGCAGTATTGCCTGTAAAATCACCCAAGATGGCGTGCACAACGCCACCGGCCACACCCGCGGCCGCATTGTGAAAGTGGGCCGCAGTGATGGCGCCAGTCAATCCCTCCACCGTGACATTGAAAGCCAGGCCTGCATCGGTCAGGGTGAAAGAACCCGTGCCCGTGGCCGTGTCGGGCGAGACGGTGTGGACTTGCTGCGCGGCATCCAAGCGCGCTATAAAGTGGGTACCTGCAGTTAGTCTATCACTATGAATCGTCAAGAACGCGATCCCGGATAATAGTATAGCTAGTGATTTCTTCATTTCAGTTCCTTTCTCTAACTATGACGAGGCGAACATGTAGCAAAATATCCGCCCTCATCCCTGTTTGTTGCGTGAGGTGATACTACCTTAAAAGGACCATCCTCTGATAATCAGTAAGTGGCCCGGCCTGTATCCGATACAAATAGACCCCGGTTCCCACCCGTTTACCCTGCCGGTTCCGCCCGTTCCAACGCACTGTGTAGGATCCCGCCGATTGCCGGGCATCCACCAGGACGACCACCTCGCGTCCCAGCAGGTCGTAGACCGTCAAGGTCACCGGCACCGCCCGGGGCAGATCATAACGGATCTGGGTACTGGGGTTAAAGGGGTTAGGGTAGTTCTGCTGAAGGGCGAAAATCTCCGGAAGCCCACCGGTGGCAGACACAATCCCTACCGTTCCCGGCCATGCGATATCAACGAAGTTGTCTGTGTTGTGGGCAAAGGCCAGGGTGGTATCCCCTTGCACGTTGGTTAGGACTAGCCGCCAGGCATGGTCCGCGCCCGGGGCATCGTAGACGCCGTTGCCGTTGAGATCAGCGTAGAAGTCCACGTTATAACTACCGCCGATGGCCAGGCCCGGCACCGATACCGAAAAGTCCAGCGTGTCAATGCTATCCACCCGGACCTGACCCACTTCACTCCCATCCGATTGATCCACCACCCGCAGCTCAAAGAGCTGGCCCAGGTGGGGGGTCATGCCGGTTAAGTCCAGGGTGAGGGTGCCCTCCGTGGGCGCCGCTTCCGGCAAGGCCCCCTCCTCGATCCAGACCCGGATGGTCTCCAACTGATCGGCATGGTCATCGAAATAGGATGAATTGCCTAACGGCATGCGGCTGCCACTAATTGACTGATCACCGGTAATTTTCAGGTATAAATACGATGCTGCAGTATTGCCCGGTTCAATGTAATCCAGACTGTTGGAACTGTTGAGTACATTCACCAGGGCATTGTAATTGGCTGTGGCATCCGTGCCTAAGATAAAGAAATTGCCGGCGGTGCCATGGCAGCCCCCAGCGGCGCAGCCCGCTGCACCTGCCTGAAAGATGGGGTTAACCTGGGTAGCAAAGTCTACGTTAGACACTTGGGCGGACAGAAAACTGAGCAAGAACGTGGGCATAAGCCAAACCGTACGCTTGAACATCAACCATCTCCTCTAAGACGAACTTGGTGGTAACCGGACAACAAAGTATCTATCCACTGGAATGGAAAGTAGCTTTAGATGGGATGGAAACTGGATTTGTCGGCTAGACGACACTTCGGTAACTCCCGACGCCGGACCGAAGGTTCGGGACCTTCAAAGGAAAGGTGCTAAGCTTTGCCCAACAGTTTGAGCATGATGGCATTCTGCACGTACATGCGGTTCTCGGCCTGATCAAAGACGATGGAGCTGGGGGCCTCCATGACCTCAGCCGTTACCTCGATACCCCGCTCGGCCGGCAGGCAGTGCATGAACCAGGTGTCTTTTCCCGTGGCGGCCATGAGCTCGGCGGTTACCTGGAAGCCCATGAACCGGGCGCGACGCTCCCCGGTCTCCTCCTTCTTGCCCATACTGGCCCACACATCCGTATAGATCACGTCCGCATCCTTCACCGCCTCCACCGGATTGTGGCTGATGGTGATCTCGCTCAGCCCGGCCTGCCGCGCCAGGTCGACGGTCTCCTCGTCCGGCAGATAGCCCTTGGGACAGGCCACGGTAAACCGGAACGGCAGCCGGGCGGCCAGGCGCAGCCAGGAATGGACGATGTTGTTCCCATCGCCCACGTAGACGATCTTCAGGTCATCCAACCGTTTCCGTCGCTCGTAGATGGTGAACATGTCGGCCATGATCTGGCAAGGGTGGTTGTAATCGGTGAGGGCGTTGATCACCGGCACCGTGGCATGCTCCGCCAGTTCCAGGATATGCTCATGGTCATAGAGCCGGGCCATGATGAGGTCATTGAAGCGGCTCAATACCCTGGCGATGTCCTTCACCGGCTCTCGCTTACCGATGCCGATGCTGGCCGGGTCCAGGTAAAGCGCGTGGCCCCCCAGGCGGTAAAAGCCGGTCTCGAAGGAGATACGGGTCCGGGCCGAAGGCTTGACGAAGATCATGGCCAGGGACATGTCGTGGAGGGGATGGTAGTGTTCCCTGCCTTTCAACTTGCCCTTTACTTCCTCGGCCAGACGAAAGATATCCCAAATTTCAGCGGTGGTCAGATCAGTGATGTGGAGAAAGTCTTTGGTCACGGGGAGGGTTCCTTAAAATGCAACGATCAAATGGCAAATGGTGAGGCGCTGAATGGTGCCGTCACGATTGGGGAAGTGCAATGCTTTCGTGATTAATTTTGCGTCGAGGCCCGCCCCGTCCTATAAGATATACCGGCTCAGGTCCTGGTCCTTTGAGATGGCCTCCACCTGCTCCTTCACCAGCGCCTTGGTAATGGCGATGGTTTTGTCCTTCCCTTCGGGCTGTTCGAAAAGGATATCCTCCAGGAGGGTGGTGAGGATGGTGTGGAGCCGCCGGGCGCCAATATTTTCCGTGCTCATGTTGACCTCGTAGGCCACCCGGGCAATCTCGTTAATAGCCGCGCGATCAAAGGTCAGCTTTACCCCTTCAGTGCTTAGGAGAGCCACATACTGCTTGATGAGGGCGTTCCGGGGGTGGGTGAGAATCTTGACAAAATCCTTCTGGGTCAGATCGTCCATCTCCACCCGAATGGGGAATCGCCCCTGGAGCTCGGGGATCAGGTCCGACGGCTTACTGACGTGAAACGCCCCGGCGGCAATAAAGAGGATGTGGTCGGTCTGCACCACCCCGTACTTGGTCACCACGTTGCAGCCCTCCACAATGGGCAGGATATCCCGCTGGACCCCTTCCCGGGACACGTCGGGACCGATGGAGTGTCCCTCGCCGGCGATCTTGTCCAACTCATCGACAAAAACAATGCCCATCTGTTCCACCCGCTGCAGCGCATCCCGGATGACCTCATCCATGTCGATCAGCTTCCCGGCTTCTTCGACGGCCAGGATTTTGCGCCCTTCGGCCACGGTGGTCTTGTGGGCACGCGGCTTCTTGGGGAGCAAATTGCCGAACATTTCCTGTAGGTTGACAGCAATATCATCCATGCCGAAGGGCCCCATTACCTGAAGGACCGGGTTGCTGTCCATGCTGGCTTTGATTTCCACCATGCGATCCTCAAACTCGCCGTTGTCCAGACGTACCCGCAATTTATCACGGGTGCGCTGGTGCCGCTCCCGCAGGGCCTCCGCTTCACCCTCATCCACCGACTCTCCCTGATTGGAAGCCGGGGCTTTGTCCACCGCCACCGGAAATAGGATATCCAGCAGGCGCTCGTTGGCCAGTTCCTGAGCCTGCTCCTTGACGCCGGCCTCCTTTTCATGACGGACCATGTTGACCGACACCTCCGTCAGGTCCCGGATGATGCTTTCCACATCCCGGCCCACATAACCGACCTCGGTGAACTTGGACGCCTCCACCTTGAGGAAAGGGGCCTGGGTCAGCATGGCCAGCCGACGGGCTATTTCCGTCTTGCCCACACCGGTGGACCCGATGAGGATAATATTATTGGGCATGATCTCGTCCCGAAGGTGATCGGGGACCTGGAGGCGGCGCCAGCGGTTCCGCATGGCGATGGCTACCGACTTCTTGGCCGCTTCCTGGCCTACGATGTACCGGTCGAGCTCCTTGACGATTTGCCGGGGTGTCAGTTCCTTCATCCCAACTCGAGAATGGTTATTTGATCGTTGGTGTAGATGCATATATCTGCCGTAATCTCCATGGCGGTTTGGACCACCTGTTTGGGATCTTTTTCGCCCACCCTGACCAGCGCCCGGCCAGCCGCCATGGCGTAGCCGCTGCCCGACCCGATGGCGAAGACACTATCCTCCGGATCGATGATATCGCCGGAGCCGGACAGAATATAGCTGTGCTTGGTGTCCATCAGGGCCAGCAGGGCGTCCAGTTCCCGCAGGTACTTGTCGGTACGCCAGTCTTTGGCCAGCTCCACCGCCGCCCGCTGTAAGTTCTGGTTATATTCTTCCAGCTTGACCTCAAATTTTTCAAACAAGGTCAGGGCGTCGGCCACGGCACCGGCAAAACCGCCCAGCACCTGGCCATCGCCAAAGGCACGCACTTTCACTGCCCGGGATTTCAACTGCATCTCCCCCATGGTCACCTGGCCGTCGCCCCCCAGGGCCACTTTGCGCCCCAAACGGACTCCCAGGATAGTGGTAGAGCGGATGGGTGTTTGCTTCATGCTATCTCTGGCTCCTTCACATGGTTGTCATCGTAACCACCGGCCGGCAGCATGCCAGCGCAAGTGACTCATCCCGCGGCAAGCCTTCGGCCTCAACCTTCGGCACGAGTTTCAGGCCGAGGGCCCACGTCGAAGCCTCAGACGAACGCTCACGTGTCCACGCAAAACTCGCCTTGGGCCCAAAACCACCTGTCACGCTGAGTTCGTCGAACGGTAACGGAGTGTCCTTTATTTACAGCTCCCTCCGCAGCCGCGCCACCGGCAGCTTGAGCTGCTCCCGGTACTTGGCCACGGTGCGCCGGGCCACGGGGTACCCCTGCTCATTGAGCAGCCTGGCCAGGACTTCATCGTTGTAGGGCTTCTGTTTGTCCTCGCTGTCAATGATCTTTTGCAACTCCTCCTTGATGATGCGCGTGGAGACTTCCTCTCCTTGATCGGTGGTCATTCCCTCGGAAAAGAAATATTTCAGCTCATAGATCGCATTGGGCGTCTGCACATATTTACCGTTGGTCACCCGGCTGATAGTGGATATGTCCATCCCTATGTCTTCGGCAATGTCCCGCAGGACCATGGGCTTTAGCTGGCCGTTCCCCTGATGAAAAAAGTCATCCTGCCGGTCGATGATGGTCGACATGACCCTCAGGATCGTTTCCCGGCGCTGCTGGACCGCCTGGATAAACCAGCGGGCAGCCTCAACCTTTCGCCGAACAAATTGCCGAGTCTCCGTATCGTAGTGCCGTCTACCGATCATCATGTTCAGATAGACGGGACTGATACGCATGCTGGGCAGAGAACTGTCATTCAAGGTCACAATCCATTCGCCATTCACTTCATCCACCAGGATGTCCGGTACAATATATTCCCCCACAACGCTGGCATCACCACTGCCGGGCTTGGGATTAAGGTGGGAAACCACCTCGATAGCCTGCTGCAGCTGCTCCTCAGTGCAGCCCAGGGCCTGAAGGACCCGGTTATACCGGCGGTTGGCAAAATCTGCAAAATGGTCAGCGATCATCCGTCTGGCCAGGCTGGATCCACCGGCAAAATCCAGCTGCGCTAAGAGGCATTCCTGGAGATCCAGGGCGCCTATCCCAGGTGGATTAAGCTGCATGACCTGCCGTCTGACCTGCTCCACCCGGTCCCCGGAGACCTTCATCCGGTCGGCCACCAGTACCGGGTCCACCACCAGGTAGCCCTCGTTGTTGACGTTGCCTAAAATTTCATCAGCGATCTTTAGATCTTTCTCTGACAGTTCTAGATCAACCAATTGCTGGGAGAGCTTTTCAACGAACACCTCGGAGGCCGGAATCTGCAGCTCTATATCCTCTTTGGAGTGGTCCTCAATTCGAGCCACATTATAGTCTTCTGGACTATTGAGGAGTTCGTCCCAGTCGATCTCCGCTTCAGTTTCAGCCTCTTCATCCTCATCGGCGTCGTCTTCCTCCGATTCAGACTGCTCGTCCCCATCCGGAGCCAACTCCTCCTCGTCCAATTCCAGGGCCGGGTTCTGCTCGAGTTCCTCCAGGATTCGCGCCTCGATCATGAGACTGTTCAGCTGTAGAACAGAAGACTGGAGAATCTGTTGCGGCGACAGATGTTGGATCAATCTTTGGGTCTGCTGCAAAGATGGCATGGCCCTAGAGGCTCCGTCGTTCCAACTTGAAGTTGCGTCCCAGGTACAGGCGCCGGGTCTCATCGTCGGCGGCCAATTCCTCCGCCGTCCCCGATTTCATCAATGCGCCATTATAAAGCAGGTAAGCCCGATCAGTAATGCTGAGGGTTTCACGGACATTATGGTCGGTGATAAGGACCCCGATGCCCCGTTGCCGCAGCTGCAGGACAATGCGCTGGATTTCCTCCACCGCAATGGGGTCCACGCCGGCAAACGGCTCATCCAGCAGCATATAGTTGGGGTTCATCACCAGACTGCGCGCGATTTCCGTTCGGCGGCGTTCACCTCCCGACAGGGTATTGGCTATGCTGCGGCGGAGATGAGCGATGTGCAAGTCTTCCAGGAGGGTCTCCAATCTCTCCTCTTGCTCTTCCCGACTTAACCGACCCATCTGCAACACCAGGCGGAGGTTGTCTTCCACCGAGAGGCGGGTAAAAACCGACGGTTCCTGGGCCAGATAACCCAGCCCGTGCCGGGCCCTCAGGTACATGGCCATGGGTGTCACCTCCCGTCCCTCCAGGATGACCTTGCCTTGGGTCGGCCGAATCATACCGGTGAGGATGTAAAATGTGGTGGTCTTGCCGGCGCCGTTGGGTCCCAGCAGTCCCACGATTTCGCCCCGATGGACCTCCAGCGTAACATTTCGCACTACCTCCCGCGGACCGTAGGTCTTATACAGCCCGATCCCTTCCAAAACCCGCCGGTCGGTCGCCAAATCCTTAGTCTGCGACACCAAATCCTCGCTCTGTCACTCCCCACGGCTTATAGATAGTCCAATGGGTCAGATCTATATCTGACTCGAAGCCGACACCGTAGAGGGTATCCCCTTCTGGTGTGTTGAACATGACCGAATCCTCAGTGGCCACCATGTCGTAGGTGTCGTCCCACCGCAACGTCTCGGTCCGTAACACGAGTCCGCTGTCGGAGCGAATCATCACATGGCCGAAGGCGCTCAAATTGTTGGCCTCGAAATTTACATCGGCGCTATCAGCGAACAGCTGACTGACATGGATGCCCTGTTCATCATAAAAATCGATCTTGACCTCGCCAATGAGGTGGGCCATGTTCTGGTCATTATACTTGATCATCCTGCGGGAGTCCGCCACGGCTACTGGCCGTCCCCCCTGCGAAATAATAATCCTGCTCTCCCAACTCTCCTGATCGGGATACATGTCTTTGGAACTGCCCCGCTGGGTGACCACCGACGACGGTTTTTGACAGGCCCCGGAAAGTACTGCCAGGATGAACAGGACGATAATTTTCCTGGAATGCTTCAGCGGCGGATCCCCGTTTTGAGAACGTCATGGATGTGGATCAGGCCACAGGGATGTTGCTGGTCATCCGGGGTCATGACGAAAAGAGACGTGATGGCATGATCCTCCATGGTCGCCAGGGCATGGACAGCGAGGTCGCTGTCGAGGATCCATTTGGGATTGGGGGTCATGACCTGATCGGCGCTGAGTTCCATCATGTTGTTACCCCGCTCCAGTACACGACGTAAATCTCCATCAGTGATTGCGCCAATCAACTGACGATCATCATCGATGACACCCGTGATACCCAGCCCCTTCTCAGAAATGACCAGAATGGCCTGGTGCATGGGAGTCGCTTTGTGGATCAGGGGGAGTTCCTCATCGGCATGCATGAGCGAGGCCACAGTGGTTAGGAGCTTCTTACCCAGGGCGCCTCCAGGGTGATAAAGGGCAAAGTCTTCGGGCTTGAAGTCGCGCAGCTCCAACAAGGCCATAGCTAGGGCATCACCCATGGCGAGGGCCGCCGTGGTGCTGGTGGTAGGTGCCAAGTCCATGGGACAGGCCTCACGTTCCACACTTGCATCCAGAGTCACATCGGCTTTCCGCCCGATGGTGGAGTCCACTCGCCCCAGGATCGCGACGACGGGGATCCCCAGGATATCGATGGTGGGCATTATCCTGAGGATATCATCGGTCTCACCACTGTTAGACACCAATAGCAATAGGTCCGATCTGCTGAGCATACCGAGGTCACCATGGAGCCCATCGCTGGGGTGCATATAGAGGGCCGGCGTACCGGTACTGGCCAGGGTCGTGGCAATTTTCCGGGAAATCTGGCCCGATTTCCCCATACCCGCCACCACCACCCGGCCCTGGCACCGGTAGATCAGTTTCACCGCCTTCTCAAACTCCGGCCCTATGCGGTCCTCCAGGGCCAAGACAGCCGCCCCTTCCTGCCGGATCACGTTCCGGGCAATAGACAGAATATCCTTCTTCATTGGGACGCCCGCCTCAATCGGCCATGTATATCTGCTTGCGCATGCCAGACAAAACCAGATCCCAGCGGCCTTGGTGGGTCAGAATCCACTCCACGACCTCCAGCAGAACACCCTGCCCCCCGGCGCGCTGGGTGACATACATGGCCCGATCCCGCACCCATGGGGGAGCATTGGGCACGCTCACCGGCACCCCCACCCGTTCCAGCACGGGCAGGTCGACCAGGCCATCTCCAACATAGGCGACCTCGTCAGCCGTCAGACCGAATTTGTCCAAAAGCAGCTCCAACGGCTCGAGCTTGTTTAGGTAGCCCTGGTAAACATCTTCAATCTTGAGCTGTCCGGCCCGGGAGGTCGTGGCCTCCGAATGCCTTCCCGAGATCAGGGCCAGCGACAATCCGGCTGCACGTGCGATGGCCACACCCACACCGTCATCAACGGTGAACCGCTTTAATTCATAATTATCGGGACCTACATAGATGCTGCCATCGGTCAGGACGCCGTCCACATCGGAGAACAGGGCCTTGACGCCCTTGATGCGGGCCAGTTCCTGGTCAGTCATGGATGCCCAGCTCCACGTAAGTTTTTCGGATAGCCAGCAGTCCGGTTACCAGGCCGTCAAACTTGTCCAGGGGCCACTGAGTGGCCGAATCGCTCAAGGCTTGGTCGGGGTTGTCGTGCACTTCCATGAACAGGCCGTCACAGCCAGCAGCGACAGCGGCCCGCGCCACGGCAGGGATCGTCTCCCGCCGGCCCCCGGTGGTGGCACCTTCCCCTCCTGGAAGCTGGGCCGAATGGGTAGCATCGAAGATCACCGGCACGCCCAGATCCTGCATGATGGGGATCGCCCGCATGTCCGTCACCAGGTTGTTATAGCCGAAGCTGGTCCCTCGCTCGGTGATGGCGAAACTCTCGCAGCCGGCATCTTTAAGTTTGGCAACGATATTGCCCACCTCCCAGGGGGAAAGAAATTGCCCCTTTTTGACATTCACCGTACGGCCCGTCCGGGCAGCAGCCACGAGCAGATCGGTCTGACGGCACAGAAAGGCCGGAATCTGGATGACATCTACCACCGCTGCCAGCCGGGCCGGTTGGTCCGGAGTGTGCACATCCGTGAGCAGGGGGAGGTTGGTAGTCTCCTTGATCCGCCTGAAAATGGGCAGGGACTCCTCCAGCGATAGGCCGCGAAAGGATGTGAGCGATGAACGGTTCGCCTTGTCGAAGCTGGTCTTGAAGATCAGCTGTAGCCCCAGACGGTCCCGGGCCTGCGCCAACTGTTGCGCCATCTTCAAAACGTGTTCCTCGGATTCAATGACGCAAGGCCCGGCGATGATCGGAAAGGTATCCTGGGTAAATGCAAAGGGACCGAACCTCATTGTTGGGCCATCCCATTCTGCTTCACCATCGCCTTGACAAACTCCCTGAATAGAGGGTGAGCCCGAACCAGTCGGCTTTTCAACTCCGGGTGAAACTGTCCGGCTACAAACCAGGGATGGTCGGGCAGCTCGATCATCTCAACCAGGTTGAGGGACGGGTTGATACCGCTAATGACCAGCCCCCCATCCTCGAGCTGCTGCCGGTAGGCGTTGTTCACCTCGTATCGGTGGCGATGCCGTTCACTGATGCGACGGGTTCGGTAAGCGGCGTAAGCCTTGGTGCCTGTCTTAACTTCACAGTCATACGCACCCAGGCGCATCGTGCCGCCCTTCATCTTTACACCCAACTGTTCTTCCATAAGGTCCACGACCGGATGGGGCGTGTGGGGTTCAAACTCCGTGCTGTTGGCTCCTTCCAGACCACATACATGGCGGGCAAAATCGATGATCGCACACTGCATACCAAGACAGATACCCAGGAACGGAATCCGGTTCTCACGGGCATAGCGGGCAGCTACGATCTTGCCCTCAGTCCCCCGGTTGCCAAAACCGGGCGCTAGGAGGATGCCCTGGATGTTGTGGAATACGGTGCTAGGTTCCGACACGTTTTCCAGCGATTCGGTATCGACCCATTCGATCTTTACACTGGTGTCATTCTCTACACCAGAATGGATAAACGCTTCCAGTATACTTTTATAAGCATCGGGTAGCGCGTTGTACTTGCCGCACAGGGCAACGGTCACCTCATGGCTGGGATGCTTGAATCGGGAAATGAACGATTGAAGAAAAGGGGAGGTGTCATGCCCTATCTTCAGGCCCAGCCGTTCGGCCGCCACCTGGTCCAGACCCTGTTTCTGCAGGACCAAGGGAATCTCGTAGATGCTATCTACGTCGGGGGATTCGAACACATGCTCCGGTCGTACATTGGAGAACAGGGCGATCTTGGCGCGTACCTCGTCAGTCAAATGATGGCCGTCCATAGTGCGACAGACCACAATATCGGGCTGCAGGCCGATCTCCCGCAGGCGTTGGACGCTGTGTTGAGTCGGCTTGGTCTTAAGTTCCTGACTCTTGCTGATATAGGGCACCAGGGTCAGATGCATGATCAGGTAGTTCTCCCGGCCCACCTCCAGGCAGAGCTGCCGGATGGCCTCCAGGTGAGGTTGGCCTTCGATATCACCCACGGTACCCCCCACCTCGCTGATGATGAGATCATATTTTCGTCCGGGATTGACCAACTTGATGCGCCGCTTGATCTCATCGGTGATGTGGGGAATCACCTGGATCGTCTGGCCCAGGTAGTCGCCCCTGCGCTCCCGACTGAGTACCTCCCAGTAGACCTGCCCCGTCGTGGTGTTATTGAGCAGCGACAGGTTGACATCAATAAAGCGCTCATAATGGCCCAGGTCCAGGTCCGTCTCCGAGCCGTCGTCCAGAACAAATACCTCCCCATGCTGGAGGGGATTCATGGTGCCGGGATCGATATTGAGATAGGGATCCAACTTCTGAATATTGACCTTGACGCCCCGGGATTTGAGTAGGTAACCCATGGAGGCCGATAAGATTCCCTTACCCAGGCCGGAGATGACTCCGCCAAGGATAAACATATATTTAACCGGCTGCTTGGTTTTACTCATCGAGAAAGGCTTTGCTAGGCCGCCAATGGGCCATGACCCTCTCCAGGTCTGCGGGGGTATCCACCGCTAGTGCATCGTAGGCCACCGTCACCAACCCGATCGATATGCCCATCTCCAATGCCCGGAGCTGCTCCAGACCTTGCTTCCGTTCACTCGGGGTGGGCGGCTGGGCGGTGAATTGTTCGAGGAAGGGGCGGCGATAAGCATACAGACCCACGTGGCGCAGTGTATGACCCTCAACAGGTGCTGGCGGCGGGGTCCGGAAGAAACCGGTGGCCAGTCCGTCCCGGCCCACCACCTTCACGATGTTCGGTTCGGTCAGGTCCTCGGGAGCGAGAGTCGTGGAGCCGACCGTCCCCATAGGCAGTTCAGGGTGGGCTTGCATATGGGTGACCAGCTGATCGATGATATGGGGGTCAAGCAAGGGCTCATCACCCTGAATGTTCACGATCAAATCGGCGGCCATGCTCCGGGCAGCTTCGGCCACCCGGTCCGTACCGCTCTGGTGTTGGGAGCCGGTGAGCATCACCCGATCACCCAACTGGGCGCAGATCGTGGCGACCCGGGGCGAATCGGTGGCGATGATCACCGCTTCTAGGGAGCGGCACTCGGTCGCCCGCTGGTAAACATGGTGCACCATGGGATAACCGTGAATGGGGATGAGAACTTTGCCCGGTAGTCGGGTGGATGCGTAGCGGGCTGGGATGATGCCAACAACCCTTCGACTGACGGACCGCTGGGAGTGTGCTTCGCCGCTGGGGGTCATGGGCCGGTCTTAAGGACCACCGGCACCAGAATGAACTCGCCATCTGTCGCTCGCTCCCTGGAAGCGCCCTCCAAGGTAATCACCGGTACATTGGCCAGCACCGCTTCCCGCGACAGGGATGGGGCGACCTGGTCGCTGCGGGATATGTTCGACAGATCCAGGACGTGGGACAACGGTTCTACATCCGACAAATCCAGAGATTCCAGGGTCTGGACGTGCTCTAAAATCGCGTTGATCTGTCCCGTATAAAGATCCCGTTGATCAGCAGACAGATGCAACTTGGCCAGTCGGGCAATCTTTTCAATCTCTTGGGGTGTGACGGTCTGTTTGGTAGCCATGGGGCGCTTTACAAGAATCGTGCCATGTCAAGTTACGATGGAGAAAATTAAAAGGGGCTAAAAAAGAAAACAAGGAGATTGGGCGGCAGAGTCCTTTTATATGATCATCGAAGGTCATCAATTGGCATAGGTGACGCACAGGTACGGGATACCTTGATAAAATTATCGTGATGAGGTTTCAATCGGACGCATGCAGGTCAGCTCCGGGCGCCTGCCCGTCATTCGTAGCGCAGGGCGTCGATGGGGTCGAGTTTAGAAGCCTGGTTGGCCGGATAAAGCCCGAAAAATATCCCGATGACGCTGCAATATCCCATGGCCGCCAGCATGGCCCACAAGGGAACATGGACCTCCATGTTAAGGATGGGCGAGAGGACCATAGCGGTTCCGATGCCAAACAAAATACCCAGGATAGCGCCACATTCCGATAGGAGCACCGCCTCGATGAGAAATTGCATGAGGATATCCCGCCGGCGGCCACCCACCGCCTTCCGGGTACCGATCTCCCGGGTGCGCTCCATCACCGAAACCAGCATGATATTCATGATACCGATACCCGCCACCAACAGCGAAATCCCGGCAATGCCGATGGCGGCCAGACGGATATAGCTGGTAAAGTCCAGCATGGTGCTCATGATCGATTCGGCGGTCTCCAGCTCAAAGTCATTCTCGTCACCCGGCGGAACCTTCCGGCGAACCCGAAGGGCCGCGATAGTCTCATCAATGGCCGTATCGAGGTGCTCGACATCCCATGCCCGGATATAGAGACTGGTGGACGACATATCCCGGCGTGAAGAGGTAAAGATTTTGATATAAGCCGTGATGGGAATAATGACGATGTTATCGGGCGACTCTTCAAAGGTGGTGGCGGCCTGATCCAGAACGCCCACCACCAAAAAGCCCTGGTCCCCCACGAGGATGCGCTTGTCCAGGGGGTCCGTGAAAGGAAACAACTCGGCCGCCACGTCCCGGCCCAGAATCGCCACCTGGCGGGTATGGATCACATCATCGCCCGTCAGGAACCGGCCTTCACCTACGTCGACGGCCTGGGTGGACAGGTAGTCGGCCATGGTTCCGATGACTTTCACGCTGGGCGCCGTCTTTTTGTCCTGATACTTGATGGTCTTCGCCCGGGCTTCGACCACCGCCGTAGCCGCGCGAATATTGCTGCTGATGGACTGCAGGAACAGGGCGTCGTCATAGGTTAGGTTCTTCCGGCGCCAGTACCGGCGCTGCCCGTGTCCGAATCCCACCTGAACCGCCGGGAACTTCTGAACGACAAAGGTCTCGGAGCCCAGGGCGCCCAGCTCCTTTTCCATGGCCCGGTCAAAGCCCAGCACCACACCCTGCATGCTGGTGATGGCCCACACCCCGATGACCATGCCCATCAGAGTCATGCCCGAGCGCAGCTTATTGGCCCAGATGGAACGGACGGCGATCCGCAGATATTCCAGCATTATTCGAACCTCAACGCTTCTATGGGATCAAGCCGCGCAGCCTTGGTGGCTGGCCAAAGCCCGAAGATTAATCCGACGATCACCACGACCCCGACCCCCAGAGCAATCCAGGTGGGGGGCACCCGGGCGGCCAGGGGGGTATATTTCTGGATAACAATAGCCACCCCCGAAGCCATGACAAAGCCCACAAAAACACCCAGGACCAATACAACC
>JADFNF010000205.1 GCA_022563485.1 Fidelibacterota bacterium
GGCCTGCGCCGCAAGGCCCGCATAAAGGACGCCATCGAATTTTACAGCACCGTCCGTGCCTACCGCGCCATCGATGAGTGCCGGGTCGCCATAGTCATGTTGGACGCCCAACGGGGGTTCCACGACCAGGACCGGCAGATCATGAGCTACGTCCTGGATCAGGGCAAAGGGATGGTGGTGGCAATCAACAAGTGGGATACCGTGGCCAAGGTCACCGGCACCATGGGGCAGTGGGTGAAGGAGCTGCAAGCCGCCTTCAACCCGTTGGCACACTATCCGCTGGTGTTCACCTCGGTAACCAGGAACCAGCGCTTGTGGAAAGTGATGGAGACGGCCATCGAGGTTTCCCGTGAGGCCGACCGCAAGATTCCCACTTCGGAGCTTAACGATTTCCTGGCCGGGGCGCTGGACTATCTGTCGCCGCCGGCAGTCAGGGGCCGCCAGCTGGGCATAAAGTACGTCACCCAGGTACATAAGCGGCCGCCGCTGTTCGCGTTCTTTTGCAACCACCCCGATCTAATCCCGGTATCCTACCGGCGCTACCTGGAGAATCGCCTGCGGGAACGCTTCGGGTTCTTCGGCGTACCGGTCAAACTGTCATTCCGCCGGAAGTAGATGCGGGCTTTACTGCCCATACTGGCATTGGCCGGCAGCTTGGCGGGACAGTCGGCAACGCTTCAGGGGCCCAAGTGCGGCCTCTTTGAACATCCCAAGTTTAGGCCCCTGAAAGCCGAAACTTTGGCGCCCCGGCCTGATCTCCAGACCTCGTTCATATCCCCTGATGACCAGTTCGAAATTCACTACGATACCACCGGTGCAAACCGCGTGGACCTGTCCTCCACCCCGCCCGACCAGGTCCCCGATTGGGTGGCCCAGGTGGCCGCTGCCTTATCCCATTCACGGGATCTGCTGCTTGATCTAGGGTATGCGCCGGCGCCCGATGACGGGGACGGGAGATACGATGTTTACCTGGTGGGTGACCTGCCGCGCGGGTGGTATGGGGTAACCGATCCGGCGGGAACGGACGGTGAGGGTCGCACCACTTCCTTTATCAAGATGGATAACGATTTTGCCAGCGATGAACGCTACTATACTTACGGCCTTGACGGTGCTCGGGTAACGGCGGCCCACGAATACTTCCATGCCGTCCAGATGGGGTATAAGGCGGTCACTGGGGATCTCTTTTTTTACGAGTTGGCTTCCACCTGGTTTGAGGATATCGCTTTCCCGGAGATCAATGACTGGGTGCCCTGGTTCCAGGGGGGGACAGGGTCATTCGGTCGAAACCCCACCCAGCCCCTGGCCGGCACCGACGGTTACTCCGTGGCCATTTTCGGGCATTACCTGACCGAGTGGTACGGGCTGAAATTCATGCTGCACCTGTGGGAGCGGTTCCGGTCCCAGGGCGCCCTGGCGGCCTTGCGAGCTGAGCTGGCCCTCCAGGGAGGGTCTCTCTCCGGGGTGTGGATTGACTTTGTGGCCGGTCTTTTTCTCAATGGCGCCGAAAGTGATTATCATTTCTACCCGGACCAGATCCTGCTCGATCCGCCGGTTATCGATCCACCTTGGATCCTGTCGGACAGCTTGACATTATCCTTCCTCAGGTTGCGGGAAGCCACTGCCAATATCCAGTCGCTACAGATGTCGAAGCCCAGCAGCTTGCGTCTCCAGATAAGGTCGGTGCCGGAATCATTCACTGGGCGGGTAGTGCTGGATTCCGATGGGCTGACGCCCTATAATCTGACCGATGTGCCCTTGTATCTATCAGGTCTCAATAGCCTGTCAAAGATAGTGGTAGTGGTGGGTGCCGAATCAGGCAATCTGGATCTGAACGCTACCGTGATCGACACTTCCTATGCCATCGAATTTGCCCTGGACGAATTGGCCCCCAATCCGGTGAGGCCCACCCGGCAGGGCTTCAGCGGGCTGCACTTGATCTACAGGGTCGGTGAGCCACTTCCGCATATCGAGCAGCGAGTAACAATCTATAATCTCCTGGGCCAGGAAGTCTACCGCAATGGTTGGGTTGGCGATGTCGGCGAAGGCACCCATAACCTGACTGTAGAGATCCCCGCCATGCGCCACTGGGCTTCCGGCGTCTATCTGCTGACCCTGGCCATCGGCAGTCAGCATACCTTCAAGCGCACCTTCACCGTGATCCAGTGAGAGGCTGTGTATATTCTGGCAGGCCCCAGTTCCACCATCGAGCACCGGGTCAAAGGCTCCCGCTTTATAGCCCGCGCGCTACCGGTAACTGACCGGCCGGCAGTAGACCGGGCGCTGGCCGGTTTGCGGGGTCGTTTTCCCGATGCCAGCCATATCTGTTACGCATACCGCTTGGCCGGCGTCAGTGAGCAACCGGTGGAGTTCAGCACCGACGACGGGGAACCGGGCCGGTCGGCAGGTGTACCTATATTGAACACCCTGCGACGGCACCAACTCGTCGACTGCCTGGCATGGGTGGTGCGCTATTTTGGCGGTACCAAGCTGGGTATCCCGGGATTGATCGCCGCCTACGGCCGGGCGGTTGAGATGGCCCTGGCAGATGCCCAAACGGTCCCGTGGGTCACGTTGGCTGTCAGGCGGCTGCTGATACCATACCCCCTCGTTGACCGGGTCAAAGCTGCCCTTCTGAAGGTAGGCGGTAAACTCCTGGACGAAGAGTACGGCCTATACGTTGTGCTGCTCACCCAATTGCCTGCGGTCGAATTAGACGAGTTTTTAAGGCAGGTACAGGATTGGGGTGGCGGCACCATTGGGATCGAGGAGCATAATTGATTTATCCCGATAGTGATATTAAGTTCCGGCCCTACGGATGCGGGGTGGAGCAGTCTGGTAGCTCGTCGGGCTCATAACCCGAAGGTCACAGGTTCGAATCCTGTCCCCGCTACTCTCGAGAGACCCTCTTTTCCGTCGTGAAAAGAGGGTTTTTTGATTTATAGCGAGTGCATTCAAATGCAGCCTAATGCGCTTTACCGTGGCCTGTTTGGGCACACTCAGGGCACATTCTGAGTCATACCACCCCTGCCAGATTGGCCGGGTCCGGTATCCGATTCACGTACTTAGCAGCAAGGTCGAAGTTGGGATGCGTGTAGATCTTGGTAGTCTCACTAGCCGAGTGCGCTAGCAAAACCTGGCGATCTTCAATCGGCAACCCCAGGTCCCTCAGCGTATTGTTAAACTTCG
>JADFNF010000038.1 GCA_022563485.1 Fidelibacterota bacterium
TCCGACCCTCCAGGGCATCCAGGTAGCCGGCGATGGATGACCAGGGGTGGCCCGGCGGGGGATGCCCGTCCAGGCCTGCGTTGAGGTCCGCGAAGAGGGAGAAGTCCGCCGCCGAGGGGAAGGGGGCGTAGGAGAGGCCGTCGACCCCTACCAGCTCCGTGGTCACCCCCTGCCGCACCTTTGCCTCGTTGGGAGGCTCTTCCAGGGCCATGAGGCCAGAGTGGCTGTGCACGTCTATGAACCCCGGACAGACGACGTATCCCGTGACGTCGATGACCCGGTTGGCCCGGACCTCCCTGGTGTCGCCGCGAAGGAGCCTGATGCGTCCGTCCTGGACCGCGACGTCCGCGGCGAACCCAGGGTTCCCGGTGCCGTCGATGACGCGCCCACCGCGAAGGAGGAGGCGGTAGAGGGGCGCGGCACGGGCCTGCTCGGAAGGCGTTGGCTCTTCAACCATGCGGACGATTCAACGTGCGATTTCTAGTGCTCAGAGTTTGTGAGTTTTTGTCCTCTCGCCCCCTCCAGGGGGAGAGAGTTAGAGAGAGGGGGTGCTGAGATACCTTCATGGCCTGCTCCGCAAGCTTCACCCTCACCCTAGCCCTCTCCCTCTAAAGAGGGCGAGGGGATTTCTTCACAAGGGCTCAGTCTCATGAACAACGCTGCTCTTCTCCCGTCACCCTGGGCCCTTTGCCTTGCTCAGGATGAACTCCGCGAGGGGTCTCAGATTCTTCGGTCGCTGCACTTCCTCAGAATGACAAGCTATTTTCGGGACCAAGCGCTAGACACGGGTCCTGGCCGCGGGGCCTACCGGGGCATCTCCTCCAGGGTGAGGCGCAGGCTCTTGCTGCGGCTCCCGCGGCGGTACTCCACGCCTATCTGCTGGCCCACGCGAAGCTCCTCGCGCATCAGCCGCTGGAGGCTGCGGAGGGTGGAGACGGGGGAGTCATCCAGGGCCAGGAGGACATCCCCCTCCCTGAGTCCCGACTCCGCGGCGGGGCTCCCAGGCCAGACCCGCCTGATCATGACCCCCTCCTGGGTCGAGAGCTCCTCTCTCAGGGCCAGGGCCGGGGTCACGTCCTCGCCGCTGATGCCGATCCACGGCCAGATCACCCGGCCCGAGCGGAGGATGGACTCTACCACCTCACGGTCAATTACCTTTCAGCTGCCGGGCTTGCTGTCGATGCCCTCGATCCGGCCCGGCTGCGCCTGTTGGCCCCGGCCCAGTTGGGACGGCCCATGTCCAACCGGGTGGGGACTCCCCGGGAAGAAAACCTGGTGGAATTGGCCATTCAGGTCCGGGATGGCGGCGACGGCAGGCTGGACGATGGCGATGACATCTTGTTCTACGGCCAGGGACCCAGGGGCTTTGACCTCGTTGACGGCAACCTCGCCTTTGTGCAACATCCCTATACCAATGAGGCCTATGTCTGGCTCCACATCCCAACTGACCCTGACATCCCTGATGGGCTGCGCATGGCACAGGGCCGGACCTATGCGGCCTCTGAGAATGTGATTACCACGGGCCGCAGCCGGTACCATCATGAGATTGACGCCTTCAACGGCTTCGACTCCGGCCCGGAGTGGTACCAGACACCGCTCAGCAAGGGCACATCGTTATCGATACCGCTCATCACCCCCCAACTGCGCAGCGCTGACAGCACCTTTTTGGAGCTCAGGATCCGGGGTGGGGCCGGCGGTAAACACCGGGTGGAAATCTCCCTCAACCAAGCTCTTCTCATCGCTTCCCCCCGTTGGGGCGCCCATATTACCACCCTGCTCGCACCAGATCCGAACCTGGTAGCTGGAGCGATTGTTTCCGGTGATAACCTGATAACCTTGAGCAATGTTTCCACCTACATTGGCAATCAGGAAGATGTCTGGCTCGATTGGGCGGAATTGGACTACGGCCTCGATCTCACGGCCACTGATGATGCTTTGATTTACCTGATGACGCCGCAGGAGCCGGGCAACATCGCCCTGGCCGGTTTCTCAAATCAACCCGTAGTGGTGGACATCACCGACCCGGCCCGGCCCGTGATCCAGCAGCTCCAGTCTGAGGAGGCGCTGTGGCACTTCACCCCCACAGACCTCGCCGTGCCCCGCAGGTACGTGGCTGCAACGCAGGCCCGGCTGTCAACGCCCGGGGCACCCGCTAGCTTCCAGGACCTGGACTTTGCCACCCTCCGGCGTCCTGATCGCCGTGCCGACTATATCATTATCACCCATCCCAGCCTGTTGTCGGCCGCTGAGGACCTGGCCAAAATTCATTCCGAGGAGGTGCGCCCCGAATGGCGTCTGCGCACCCTGGTTACCACGGTTGACAAGATCTACCAGGAGTTCTCCGGTGGCGTGGCCGACCCCTTCGCCATTCGCGCCTTCCTCAGGTATGCGTACGAAAATTGGCAGTCGCCGGCGCCGCGGTTGGTGGTCCTGTTTGGTGATGGGGACTTCGACTACCGGAACATTTCCGGACGCAGTTCCATCCTGGTCCCCACCATCCAGGTGGACGGACGTGACGAGATCGACTCCCGCTCGGCCGATGACCGCTTCGTCTACCTCGATTCGACGTACGTCGAGACACCTCTCCCCGATATGGGTATTGGCCGCATTGCCGCCGCTACCTTGGAGGAGGCCATGGCAGCGGTCGATGCGGTACGGTCCTACATGGTCGATCCGGAGCCAGGGGCATGGCGTCAACGGGTGCTTTTGGCGGCGGACGACCCCGTACGCCCCAACGACCGGGAAACGTCCTTTGTGACTGACACGGAATTCCTGTCCGACCGTATACCCCCCTTCCTGCAACTGGACAAAATCTACCTCACCGAATATGCCCAGATCATCGACCCGGCCACCAATACCGTAATCAAGCCCGATGCCACCAGCGACTTGATTCGCCGTATCAACCAGGGCGTCGCTCTCATCAACTACATCGGTCACGGCAGTTCCACCCAGTGGGCCCAGGAGCGATTGCTCAAAATGGAACGGGACCGGTCCCTCCTGATAACCGGCCGGCGTCTCCCGGTCTGGTATGCCGGCACTTGCACTTGGGGGCGCTTCGACCAGCTGGAAACACCCAGCATGAGCGAGGTACTCACCGCGAGCTTGGATATCGGCGGCATTGCCGTCATCTCAGCCACCCGCGCCGTATACTCTTCCCGCAACACCGCCTTTGTCAAGCGGCTCTTTAATCAGACTTTTCCCGGAAAAAAACCCTCGCTCCTGAGAATGGGGGAAATCTTTCAGGGGAGCAAGCTGGGCGAAGCCACCGATGAGAAATTTCACCTGTTCGGCGATCCGGCCTTATTCATGGCCTTCCCCCGGGAGCCGCTGACCCTCAATGCCGTGACCTCCGGCACCTCCGACACATTGAAAGTCCTGGGGACGGCCACCTATTCAGGCACCACCGATGCTGGGGGCCTGATCAGCGGTGAGACCCTGGTGACCGTTCTGGACGCTCCCCGCCGGGTGACCCGCACCTACCGGTCCAAGGATGGTACCTTCTACCCCATCAGCTATACCCTGCCGGGAGCGCCGATCTTTCGGGGTGCGGCCACCCTTTCCAACGGTTCGTTCCAGGGACAGTTCGTGATCCCCAAAGACATCAACTACAGTGGCAACCCGGCCTCGCTCATTGCCTACAGTTGGTCCGATGAGCACGGTATCTTGTTGGAGCAGATCGGCGCCCGTGCCGATCTGCTCATCCAGGGCACCGAACCAGACACCCTGGACAGTACCGGACCGTTGGTGACGGTTTTCCATGAGGGCCGCCCGGTGGTTTCGGGCGACGCCCTACCCGAGGGGGCCGAAGTGGAAGTGGAACTGAAGGACCCCCTGGGCATCAACCTCATGGCTGCGGTAGGCCATGCCATTCGGCTCTGGGTGGATGAAGAATCGGCCGCCGAGACCATGGACCCCCTGTTCCGCTATGACACGGACAGCCACACCACCGGGCGTTTCGCCTATGTGTTCGATCCCACCCTTACCGGAAGGCACGAACTGAACCTGGTGGCCTGGGATGGTGCCAACAACAAGACCCAAACGGTGATAATTGTGCATCTGGTCCTTGATCGGGAAATGGACGTGGCCGACCTGTTCAACTATCCCAACCCCTTCCAGAACTTTACCGATTTTGTCTACACCCTTTCACTTCCGGCGACGGTCACCATCACCGTCTACACCCTCAACGGGGTCAAGGTAGTGACGTTGGAGTCAATGGGTGACCAGAGCGGCTTTCAGCGACTGCCCTGGGACGGCCGGGACTATTTTGGCGATCAGATCGCTAACGGGGCCTACCTCTATCGCTTCCAGGCCGAGGCCATCGATGGGGCCACCATCACCCGATGGGGTCGGCTGGCGCGATTGCGATGAAACTGGTGCTGGCCTCCACCTCTCCCCGGCGACAGCAACTTTTATCCCGCCTGGCCATCCCCTTCGATGTCGTCCCGCCGGAGCACGAAGAGCAGCTGCGGCCCTCGGAAACCCCGGAAGCTGGTTGTCGCCGGCTGGCCGATGAGAAGGCCCAATCGGTGGCCCGGCAGCGACCACAGGACTTGGTCGTCGGCGCCGACACCATCGTCATCCTGGGTCACGAGGTGCTGGGTAAGCCGACCGATCTGGATGACGCCCGTAGGATGCTCCAAGCCCTGTCCGGCCAGACCCACCTGGTGAAGACCGGTGTAGCCCTGATCTCTACCGATCGCCAACATCGTTCCGGCTTTGTGGAGACGACGGAAGTCACCTTCCACCAGCTGAAGGACGCTGACATTCAACGCTATCTGGACATCGACCCGCCGCTGGACAAGGCCGGGGCTTATGGCATCCAGGATTGGAGCGGGGTCTTTGTCCAACGGGTGGCGGGCTGTTACCACAACGTTGTTGGATTCCCCCTGGCGCACTTTTACCAGCACCTGCAAGCAACCTCCCTTTGGGGTGAAATACTGACGAGAAACCACTTGTAACCTTTGTCCTGGCGTCCGTAACATCGTCCGCCTATGGAGCAGAGCGAACCCTTCTATCACGATCTCAAACAGCTGCGTGTCGCCCAGGGAATCACTTTGGAGGATATCTCGGCCCACACCCGCATCAATACCCGTTTCCTGGAGGCGTTGGAACAGGGCGACTTTACTATTTTGCCCAAGACCTATATTCGCCTCTTTTTAAGGAGCTACTGCCAGGAGATCGGGTCCGATTTTGTCGAGGTGGCGAAACAGCTGGAAGAATTTATGGGTGAACCTCCTGAAGAGTCATTGAGCGTGCAGGAAGAACTAACTGCCGCTACGGTGACTGCCAAACCGGCCGATGTCTCGCGCTTGGGTGGCCGTGCGCCAGCCCGTTTACGTCAGGATTTTGTCACTGGGTCGGCCATATTTTTATTCCTGGTATTGATCATCATTTTTGCCCGCCGGGCCTATCAGGAACCATTGTCCGCAGAGCCCGCCCCTATTGTGTCAGTGGCCGACGATACTCCCCTAAGCCGACCTGGGGTCGTGCCCCCCGCACGGTTGGCTGAGACGCCGCCCGCCGCTCGCCGTCCCGCGACGGTCTCGCGTCAAGTGGTGCCGGTGGAATCCTCCATTGAACTGCCCGATAGGCTATTCTCCGAGGATCGCATTATCGAAAACTTGCAGGAGCGGGTGCGCTTAACCCCGCCTGTGCGTCTCACCCTCATGGCCCGGGACAATGTGGTTATTCAGCCCGTATCGGGCGGTCGAATCGGAGCGGCTTTCAATCTCACCGTGGCCGAGGCCCGCCAATGGACCATCCAGGAAGAGTTGATCCTGCGGACCACCCACATCAATCTTCTCCGGGGCGACCTCAACGGCGTTCCCATCAACTTCGGCGAAGCTACGGGCCTCGGTACTCTCCGGGTCAGTCCCACAGGGGTATACGAGGTGTCCGCTTATCTCCCCCAATAGGACCTTGAGCGTCCGCCCCGCTCCGTCTCGCGTGCCCCTGACAATAAATGCTCCCTGCCGGTCACGGAAGGGGGCGGTGTCGTGGGTGGGGCCGGGCTAGTCTGTTCAGTTCCCTTTGCCCTTCCGTTTAGCGGCCTCTTTCTCCGCCACTCCCACCGGCTCTCCAGACCGCGCCGCCGTATGGGGGAACATGAGTTCCACTTCGGGCGAGGGCATGAGAGATCCCAGCAGGTCTCGCGCCACATCCCCTCCGTATTTTTCCTTAATCCTTGTATTGGCAAGCTTTAAGGATGCTTCCAATAGCTGGTAGTTGGCGCGCCAATATTCGGCGAGGATCTTCAGTTCCTCCAGCTCCTCCTCCGCCGGCAGGTCCCGGCTACCACGGCCCAACAGCAGCCACTGGAGGTTGACCCCTTGCTCTGCCAGCCGGCCCAACAGTTCGAACGGTAGGGGGCGCGTCCCGTTTTCATAGTACTGATAAGAGCGCAGCGAAACCCCCAGGGATTTGGCGAACTTGGCCTGGGACAGCCCTCGCGATTCCCTGATCTCCTTAAGGTATGACGCCGTATTGTGCATTATATTCTTGTATATACGTCGATATGTACGTATATTTCCTTTGGTTGGGCTCTCATCAGCCGAAGAGGATTGACCAAGGTTTCGTGCGCACGGCGGCCTCATGCAGTCGTGCTGCACCACCCTGCTGCCCCCTGTATCCAAATGACTGTCAGAAAGAGAGCAGCCCCTGTTAAAATAGCTAATAAGGTAGAATGAATCTGCCATCGGACGCAATGGCGATGCCAATGAAAGATCGGCCCGTGCTCAGTTCACTCCTGCGGCGCGTTACCCCGCCCTCTGACCAGAGACGGCTTTCAGGGCCGCTCCCATGATTTCCTCCAGTATGCACCTGTCGCAACTGCTTAAGCTGAACATCACCGGGAACACTGTGTTCAAGGACGTGGTTCCGGCCGGATACCGGATCAAGCGCATCGATATAGCGACGACGGGTGACCGTACGGGGAAGGTGCTTAGCATCGGTACGTCCGCCGGGGAATCCGATGTTGTGGCGGAACATCGTCTTGACAACGCCCGGGTGTCTTACGACCTCACTGTCGGCCTGCGGCAGTTCTCACCGGGAGTCCCCCAGACTCTCTATGTGAACGATGGCGGCGGAAAACCCTGGAACGGAATGGCCATTGACCTCATCATTACCCTGGAAATGGGTGTCGATGGCCCAGGTGCGTAGGGCGGTCCAGCACTATGATGTGCTGGGGCAACCGGTGGCGGAAGCCGTCATCTTTGCCATCGATGCGGATCAGCACATCGTGATCTGCGACCTGTTGGATTCCACGGGCCGCGTCTAGGCCGTCAACCGCTATTTCAGCCAGGATGCCCCCGGCTGTCCCTTCGAACCCCTGACCCCCAGGGAGCGGGACCTATTTGATCCCTCGTGATCGATGCCACCGGCCCAAACCCTCAGCCAGCTCTTTAAAACTTCCTGAACCGCCGGCCTCAGTCCCGCCTTCCTTCCGGTCTGCCAATTTGGCAGCCGGGTGGTTCGGGTGGTCGCGGCAGCTCCATTTAGCAGGACAACAGATCATGGCGTCGGAACTGGAAGCACGAGGCACTTTGCATGCGGCAGGGGCCTACTATTTGATCACGAGGTCAATCACCCCGGCCCCACTGTGGGCACCGCCCGAGTTATCGGTGACCGCCACGGAAAATTGGACACTGCTCCCTACCACGAACGCCACGTCGTCCGAATGACCGGTGTTCAGGGCCCGCTTGAATTCCACGGTCCAGACACCGGCGGCGTACCGTCCCCAGGCATGTACATCGTGACGGCTCTCACCGCTCTCTGCGGCGTTGAGATCGAGGATGTAGCCGGGATATGTATTGGCCTGTAAACCGGCGTCGGTGGAGTCGAAGATCACCAGATCTGTTTCGGTTTCACCGACCTCAATCTTGATAAAGTCCCCATCGGGGGTGGTGCCACCGGCATACTTCGGAAAGTTCCCCGAGCCGGTGATGTTGTCCTGGTAGGCGCTGATGCTCTTCGCATCCGACCCCCGGCCGTTGCCGTCCCACCACTTGTCATCGGCCAGTCCCACCGGATTCGTGCGCGCCGCTTTCCAATGCCAGACATCCACATGCCCCCCGCCCGTGGTGGTCATCTCATCGGTGGCCCCGTGACACATGGTGGCGCAGTCGGCCCCTTCCGTGCCGTTGTCACCAGCGTCAAACATGAAGAAGAGGCGATCCTCATCCGCACCGCTCCGTTCCCAACTGCTGGTGCCACTGTTGTAACTCCACTGTTTCCTGGTCACATTCGGGGTCCCGCTGGGGTCGGTCCAGCTGGCCAGGATATAAAGGTCGCTGTCGGTGTGGACTGATTTTAGGGTCACAGCCACCCCGCCGAAGTCGCTCTGGAACCTCGGCACGGCTCCGGCAGTCACCACCAGCGGCCCAGCGTTCAACCAGGCCAGCTCATTACCGATTCCATCCAGTGTCGGGCCATCGGCGGTGGCCAATGATATCAGGCTCGGGGCGATCACGGGTATGCTCACACTCAGCTCCACCTGACCCTCGTGGCCGTCGTCAACCGATAGTGAAATGTCCCGCACACCGGAGGCGAAGGGGGCCGTCCAGGTCGCTATTTCATCGGTACCGGCGAGGGTTCCGTAGTCGGCGCTCCAGGTGTAGGTGAGGCTGTCGCCATCGGCATCATCTGCGACGGCCGTCAGAATGGCGGTCCCCCCAATGTCGACGGTGTCGGGCACGGCCGTGATGCTGGAGATGACCGGCAGCTTGTTCCTTGGGGTGATGGTTTCCTCGCACCCGGCGATAACCAACCATGCTGGAATGAGTAAAACAGGCGTTATCGAGGCGATTCGCATGCCTGAGTCTTTCATAAATGTGAGCATCGTAGGGCCGTTATAGGGCAGGAATGGCAGCCGTCGACCGCCCCGGTGCGAATTGATCACCCTGATTCCTGATCGGACCCAACGAACTTGAGGGCAACAGAATTGATGCAGTAGCGCTGACCTGTGGGGGCCGGGCCGTCAGCGAACATGTGGCCCAGATGGGCGCCACACCGCTTGCACCGGTATTCCGTCCGGGCCATGCCATGGCTGGTATCCGTCGCCAGCTCGCCGCTCTCCTCAGATGCCGGTGCCCAGAAACTGGGCCAACCGGTGCCGGATTCATACTTGGCATTGGAGCTGAACAGCTGGTTCCCGCAGGCGGCGCAGTGATAGTTCCCCTCACCTTTAGATCGGTCAAATGAGCCGGTGAAGGGGCGTTCCGTCCCCTTTTCCCGCATGACGTGGTATTGCTCGGGGGTCAGTAATTCACGCCATTCAGCGTCGCTCTTGATGATCTTCTCTGCCATGTCCGGTTTCCGTCGATTTCGAAGGTGTGTCCGCGCCTGTAGGCGCAGCCCAATTTACCACCTGTTGAGGCCCTGACGCAGTCAATCCCCAGGGCTGCCTCGGGGTTGGCTTGACCCTTTCAGCGGTCAAGGTTAAGGTCACGGTTTCCCGCCCCGGCCATTTCCCCCGTGCTTAAATTTCGCCTGCCCCGGTCTATGACCGGCCGCCACGACTAGGGTGGAGCACAGGACATGCAGCGCAATCACATCTATCTGGACTATCAAGCCACCACGCCGGTGGACCCCCGGGTAATGGAGGTGATGCTGCCCTATTTCACCGAAAAGTTCGGTAATCCCGCCAGCAAGTCACACGTATACGGATGGGCAGCCAGGGAGGCGGTGGAGGCGGCTCGATCGCAAGTGGCGGCCCTCATCGGCGCCACGCCCCGGGAGATCATTTTTACCAGCGGGGCGACGGAGGCCATCAATCTGGCCCTGAAGGGCGTGGCCGGCATGTACGCATCCAAGGGTCGGCACATCATCACCGTGGCCACCGAGCACCGGGCGGTCCTGGACACCTGCAAGGCGTTGGAACAGTCCGGCTTTAAGGTGACCTACCTGGGCGTGCCGGAAAATGGCCTCCTCGACTTGGATGAGCTGCGCCGGGCCATCACCGGGGAGACGATCCTGGTGAGCGTGATGCATGCCAATAATGAGATCGGCGTCATCCAGCCCATGGCCGGGATCGGCGCCCTCTGCCGGGAAAAGGGGGTCTTTCTCCATGTGGATGGTGCCCAGTCGGTGGGCAAAATACCGGTGGACGTGCAGGCCATGCGCATCGACCTGCTGGCACTGTCCGCCCATAAGTTGTATGGTCCCATGGGGATTGGAGCCCTCTATGTCCGGCGTCGAAATCCCCAGGTGCGTCTCAAGGCCCAGATCCACGGCGGTGGCCATGAGCGTGGGTTGCGGTCGGGCAGCTTGCCTACACCTCTCATTGTGGGGCTGGGGGCCGCCTGCCAGATTTTGATCGATGAGCTGCATGCCGAGGGGCAGCGCATCCAAATCCTGCGTGACCGCCTGTGGAGCGGCATCCGGTCCCGCCTGGATCAGGTCCAGCTCAACGGGGACCCCCATCACCGCCTGCCGGGCAACGTCAATGTGAGCTTCGGTGGGGTGGACGGCAATACTCTCCTGGCCAGTCTCGCCAACATCGCCGTCAGCAGCGGGTCGGCCTGCACGTCGGAGAGCACCGAGCCTTCCCACGTCCTCCGGGCCTTGGGCCTCGACGACGCCCTGGCACGGGCCTCCATTCGCTTCGGGATCGGCCGTTTTACCACCGAGGCGGAGATCGATGCCGTCGTCAATACGGTCGTGGAGAACGTCGAACGCCTGCGTGCCACCGCCCCCCACTGACCTCCCAGGGTAAGCCGGGAATACACCGGAATGGCCGGGTTCCAGCGGATGCTGAGCGTGGGCATACCCTTTGGCTATACCTGCCAGCAGTGCCTAAATTCAGCAGGTCGTGTTCCATCACCCTAGGTCGGCGTTTGGGCGTACCGAGCGCTGATGGGGTAAGGGGCGCAAATGGTTGGCTGGAACGCCAGTAAAGGTTCTAAGCATCTGTCCGCTGTCGAAAGACCACTGCTATGTATATTGAAGATCAAACAATAGCACCTGGGCTGGATCTCTTCGAGGAGATTGAGCGCCTCAAAGCGGAGCGGAACGCCGTCATCCTGGCCCACTATTACCAGGACCCCGATATCCAGGACATCGCCGACCACCTCGGCGACAGCCTGAAATTGGCCCAACTGGCGGCCCAAACCGATGCCGATGTGATCCTCTTCTGCGGGGTCCTCTTTATGGCCGAGACCGCCAAGATCCTCAACCCGGACCGTATCGTCCTCGTGCCGGACCTGGAAGCGGGGTGCTCCCTGGCCGACAGTTGTCCCCCCGATCTGTTCAAGGAATATATCGATCGATACCCCGATCATGCGGTCATCACCTACATCAACACCACGGCCGAGGTAAAGGCCCTCACCGACATCATCTGCACCTCTTCCAATGCCGTCCGGGTCATTGCCAGCATCCCGGAAGACCAGCCGATCATCTTTGCCCCTGACCGTCATCTGGGCAACTATCTGGTGAAGCAGACCGGGCGGGAGATGAAGATTTGGAACGGCACCTGCATGGTCCACGAAATTTTCTCCGAGCAGGAAATTCTCAGGCTCAAGGCTGAACACCCCGAGGCCGTCTTGCTGGCCCACCCCGAATGCGATGAAACGATCCTTCGTCACGCCGACTTCATCGGGTCCACCACCGCCATCATCGCCTATACCGCCTCCCATGACGAAACGGAATATATCGTGGCCACGGAGGAGGGGGTCGTGCACCAGATGAAGAAGGCCTCTCCTGAAAAGACCTTCATCCCGGCCCCCACCACCACCGGATGCGCCTGCAACCAGTGTCCCCACATGCGCCGCAACACGCTGGAGAAAATATTCCTCGCCTTAAGGGACCTCAAGCCGGAGATTACCATGGACGAAGGTCTCCGTCTGCGGGCCTTGCGCCCCCTGGAACGCATGCTTGCCCTGGGATAGGGCCGTACCCAACCGTCTCAGGTGACACCTGTGAAGATGATCCCCACCCAGCTGTCCTCCCTGGACCCGGCCTGGGTTACCCGTCAAATCGAGGGATTTCTAAAGGAGGATGTCCAGTCTGGAGATATCACCACCGAGAGTGTGGTGCGGGAGGATACCACGATTTCGGCCAGGATCGAGGCGGTGCAGGGCCTGGTTTTCGCTGGCGCCCAGGTGATCCCCCACTGTTTTGGCGACGGCTGCCGGGTGGAGTTGCGGACTGATGATGGCGACGACGTCGCGGCCGGGCAGGTGCTCGCCACGGTCACCGGATCGGCCCGGATGATCCTCACCCGGGAGCGTCTCATGCTCAACCTGGTGCAACGCCTCTCGGGGATCGCCACTCAGACCCGCGCCTACGTGGAACGGGTGGCGTCCCACGGCGTTTTGGTCCTGGACACCCGGAAAACCACCCCCGGTTTACGCCGGTTTGAAAAGTACGCCGTGGCCGTAGGGGGCGGCTATAACCACCGCATGGACCTCTCCACCGCCATCCTCATCAAGGACAACCATCTCAAACTGATCGATGATATCCCCCAGGCCGTGGCCCGGCTCAGATCACATGCTCCCGGTCTTGTGGTGGAGCTGGAAGTCGAAAACCTGGAGGCATTAACCCAGGGACTTGAAGCTGGCGTCGACGCCTTCCTGCTCGACAACTTAGATCCGGTCGAAGTACAGGTCTACGTGACGGTCATCAGGAACCACCCCGATGGGCAGGATATCTTTATCGAGGCTTCCGGCGGCATCAGTCTGACGAACATCGCGGCCTATGCCCAAACCGGGGTGGACGGCATCTCCGTAGGGGCCCTGACCCACAGCGTCCCCAGCGCCGGCATTCGCCTGGAGATCACGGCGTGACCACCGACGTCCTGGTCATCGGCAGCGGCATGGCCGGGTCCGTGGCGGCCCTCACGGCGGCAGATGCTGGCAGCGCGGTGGTGCTGATCACCAAGACCGATGCTATGGTCAGTGGCAACACCCATCACGCCCAGGGGGGCATCGTCTTCCGGGGCGTAGGCGATTCTCCCGAAAAACTGAAGGCGGATATTCTCGCGGCCGGGGCCGGGCACTGTTACGAACCGGCGGTGGACCTGTTCTGCCGGGAAGGTCCCGATCTGGTCCAGAGGCTGCTCATTGATCGCCTGGAAGTGCCCTTTGCTCACACCTCGAAGGGGGATGAGTATCATCGCACCTCCGAAGCGGCCCACTCCGTACCCCGAATCCTGCATGCCAAGGACCAGACGGGGCAGGCGTTGGAAACGGCCATCATAGCCGTCACTGCCAAGCACCCTCGGATTACCAGCCTGTCCGGGCGCACGGCCATCGACCTGCTCACCACCTCCCACCACAGCGCCAACCTCCAGGACACCTACCGGCTGCCCCGGTGCTTCGGCGCGCTGTTTTTCAACCAGGCAACCGGGAAGGTGGAACCGGTGTTTGCCCGTCAGACCATCCTGGCTACCGGCGGTATTGGACGGCTCTATCTGCACACCACCAACCCTGTGGAGGCCCGAGGGGACGGCATCGCCATGGCCTGGCGCGCCGGCGCCCGTTGCGTCAATCTCCACTATATCCAGTTTCATCCTACGGCCCTCTACCACGAGAGCGGGCGCTTCCTCATCTCCGAAGCGGTGCGTGGTGAGGGGGGCATCCTGGTGGATGGCGACGGCCGTGAGTTCATGAACCGCTTTCATCCCGATGGTAACCTGGCCCCCAGGGATGTCGTGGCCCGGGGCATTCATCAGACCATGATCGAGCAAAAAATTACATCGGTCTACCTCGATATCACCCATAAGTCTTCCAAATGGATCAAGGACCGGTTCCCGGCGATCTATGCCCAGTGCCAATCCATCGGGCTGGATATGGCCCGGGAGCCAATTCCCGTCGTCCCGGCGGCCCACTTCAGCTGCGGAGGGGTGGCGGTGGACCTTGACGGCCAGACCAGTATAGCCGACCTCTTTGCGGTGGGCGAAGTCTCCTGTACCGGGCTTCACGGGGCCAACCGGCTGGCCAGTACCGCCCTCCTGGAATGCCTGGTATGGGGGCGCCAGGCGGGGCAGGTTGCCGCACAGGCCGGCCAGGCGAAAAGCCGGGAGCCCTTTCCGGATATCCGGCCGTGGGAATACCAGCAGGAAGACATTGACCAGGCTCTCATCTCCCAGGATTGGGAAACCATTCGTCATATTATGTGGAACTACGTGGGTCTGGTGCGTACGCCTAAACGTATGCAACGCGCTCGTACCATGCTCCGCCAGCTCCAGATGGAGGTGGAGGAATTCTATAAGGCCGCGGTGTTGTCTGATGATATGATCGGTCTGAGAAATGGGGTGCAGACCGCCCTGGCCATTTTGTTTGCCGCCAGTGAGGCCCAGGAGAGCCGTGGCTGCCACTATGTGACCGGTGATGGTTGAGTGATGCAGATTGTGGTGCTGGGTCTGGGGCGGGCGGACCGGCCCTTTACGTTGACCGAAGCTGGGAAGCCTACTTATCATCTGGCGGCCATGTTTACCTCGGTTTTCCCGTAAATTCTGCTGCTCAAGGCCGGGGACCGGGATGGGCAGGCGCTATACCGCCTGCTGACGAAGTTGAGCATCAAATACGCTGACCTGGATCAGGCGGCCAAACAGAAATTGACAGAGGCGCTGGCATGAATACCGTTACGTTACTCAAG
>JADFNF010000206.1 GCA_022563485.1 Fidelibacterota bacterium
CTAACTACTATTCATGAAGCAACATCTCAGGCTGTTGAAAACCGCACTTGACACGGATACTAAGCCATAATGTAGCTGTACTTGCTGAACTATCCAATGGAAACATGGCAGACGAACCACTTGGTTGCACGCGCCTTACCGCTCCCCGGACACCGGGGGACTAGGGGCTTGAGGCTGGGGGCTGGGGGCGCGAACCCACCCCGGATATCGGGGGACTTGGGGCTGGGGCGTTGGTAATCGTCAGTAATGGGTCAGGATGGGCTCGGCATCTCAAACTGCGGCGCACCGCGCATCCAGCCTTCTGTGGCATCGGTGCGCAATTTAATGATCGCCTGATATTCCGGGGAGTTATACCAGCGCATCATTACCGCCTCCGATTCAAATTCGAGAATGACCAGCGTGTTCCGCGATCCTTTCTCAATATCGTTCGGCGCGTGGTCTACGACCAAGACTTTTGCACCGTACTTCTTCAGCGTCGGACCCACCTCCGGCCGGTACTGATCAAACATTTCCTGGTCAATGACGTCAAAATTGGCAACTAGATAGTAGGACATAGTTTTCTCCTTATGTAAATGGATGATGATGCGACGAACCGGGAGTGAATCGCCCGTGGCCGCCGCAACGATTTTCGAGCAGCCGCGACAGTGATGAGCCGCCTAACTACTATTTATGGTGAAACAGCTCAGGCCGTTGAAACCTGCTATGGACACTGATCCTGAGCCGAATGTAGATGACCTTGCTGAACTATCCAATGAAAAGACGGCCAACGACAAACGGTGCAGGTGTCCTTAGCCTTGCCCGCGCGCGACGGGAATACCTAGAGGGGGCGGTTATCGATGAGCCGCACGGCTCCCAGGTGGGCCGCTGCCAGCAGGCGGGCACCGGGCTGAGGGGCGTCGATAGGTTCGAGGGTCTGGCCGTCCACCAAGGCCAGATAGTCCACCTTGAAGCCGGCCGTGGTGAGGCGGTCCACCTGGGCCTGGAGGGCCAGGGTGACACCCTCCCCCGAGGTGATGGCCTGGGCGGCGGCGTCCAGGGCCTGCTTGAGGCGGGGGGCGCGGGACCGTTCGTCCCTGGTCAACCGGGCATTGCGGCTCGACAGGGCCAGACCGTCGGCGGCGCGCACCGTCTCCCCGGCCACGATCTTGATGGGCAGGTCCAGTTCCGCCACCAACCTGCGCACCACCAGGAGCTGCTGGTAGTCCTTCTCTCCGAAGGAGGCGATGTCGGGCCTAATAACGCTAAATAATTTGGCCACCACCGTGCAGACCCCGTCGAAGTGTCCCGGCCGATGGGCCCCTTCCCAGCGAGCCGTCAGTCCCTTCACATGGACCGGGGCAGCGACACCCTCGGGGTACATGACCTCGTCGGTGGGGAGAAAGACGGCATCTATGGACAGGGCCTCGAGGGCCTGCCGGTCGGCCTCCCAGGTGCGGGGATAGGTTTGAAAATCGGTGGCAGCGGGGAACTGGGTGGGGTTGACGTAAATGGAGACGACGACGACATCACTGTGGGCCTGGGCCAGCCGCACCAGGGAGAGGTGCCCCTCGTGGAGGCCCCCCATGGTGGGCACCAGACCGACGGACCCCCGGGCCGCTCGCCGGAAGGAGCGCAGGTCCTCCACGGTATGCAGCACCCTCATTTGGAATGAAACAGCCCCTGGCGGACCTCATTGGCGTAGGATGACAGGGCCTGGATCATCTGCCGGCCGATGTCGGCATAGCGTTTGGCATGGCGCGGGTGGAAGTCCGGCTGCAACCCCAACAGGTCGTGGAACACCTGGATCTGCCCATCGCAACCCTCCCCGGCACCAATGCCGATGGTGGGGATGTGCAGGCGTCCGGTGATTTCCCCGGCCAGGCCATGGGGGATATTCTCCAGCACCAGGGCAAAGGCCCCGGCGTCCTGGAGGGCCGAGGCGCTCGCCAGCAGTTCGTCATGCTCCTTTTTGGACTTGCCCCGTTTGCCGTAGCCGCCGTACAGGTGCACCGACTGAGGCCGCATGCCGATGTGCCCCATGACCGGGATGCCCGCCTGAACCAAGGCGTTCACCTGGGGGACGATCTCCTCACCGCCCTCCAGTTTCACCCCGTGGGCCCGAGCCTCCTGCAGGGCGCGCCCCGCCGAGCGCAAGGCCATCTCCACCGAGGGCTGGTAGGTCATGAAGGGCAGGTCGGCCAGCACGAAGGTATCAGGCGCGCCCCGGACCACCCAGCGGGTATGGTAGATGATATCGTCCAGGGTCACCGACAGGGTGGTATCATTGCCCTGCACCACCATGCCCAGGGAATCCCCCACCAGCAGGGCCTCAATGCCCGCAGCCTCGGCCAGTGCAGCCATGGTGTAATCGTAGGCGGTGACCATCACGATGGGCTTACCCGCATCCTTGGCCGCCTGAAAGAGGGTTACGGTGTGGCCCACTCCTCGCCCTGCCTGACTTCGGTGATACTGTTTTTCTCATCCACAAAGACGACGGTAGGGGGGTAGTCCTTGACATCGGCCTCCTCCACTTCCCGAAAGGCCATGATAATCACCAGGTCCCCTTTCCCCACCAGGTGGGCCGCCGCCCCGTTGATGCAGACCTCACCCGAACCCCGTTCGGCGCGGATGATATAGGTCTCCAGGCGGCTGCCGGTGGTGATATCGGCCACCAGCACCCTTTCGTATTCGTGGAGACCGGCCCCTTCCATCAGGACCGGATCGAGGGTGAGGGAGCCGAGGTAATCCAGGTCGGCCCCGGTTACCGTGGCCCGGTGGATTTTGCACTTGAGTAACGTAACGGTATTCATGCCAGCGCCTCTGTCAATTTCTGTTTGGCCGCCTGATCCAGGTCGGCGTATTTGATGCTCAAATTCATTAGCAGGCAGTATAGCGCCTGCTCATCCAGGTCCCCGGCCTTGAGCAGCAGAATTTACGGAAAAACCGAGGTAAACATGGCCGCCAGATGATAAGTAGGCTTCCCAGCTTCAGTCAACTTAAAGGGCCTGCGCCGCAGTTCGATGGCCTGCCCCGTAACTCAAGGGCCGCAGCCAGAGGGTGACCGACCCGCCCCAGACCTAGGCACCACAATTTGCATCACTCAACCATCACCGGTCACATAGTGGCAGCCACGGCTCTCCTGCGCCTCACT
>JADFNF010000207.1 GCA_022563485.1 Fidelibacterota bacterium
AATGAGCGGTTTGAAATGATTCGCAATCTGCCCTATTTGAATGTCGGCACCGTAGAAGCCGTAGGAGGTGAGCCAGCCGGTACTATTCCACAGGTGATCGTGATTACTCGAAACGGTCAGCCTTATACAGTGCGGACTGACATTCGTTATATCGATGACCCCTTTGATGGTGAAGGAGGTATTAGCGAGGACTCAGTTTTCACTATTTGTCATATTCCGCCTGGCAATCCGGAAAATCCCACGACGCTAGTTGACGTGCCTGCGGCACTGCTCGACGCTCATATAGCACACGGGGATACTCATGGTCCGTGCGAGGGTCAGGAGCCGCCCGGTGATGATCTGCTAGACACTGATTACAAACAGGTACGGATTGAGGTGAGCTGGCCGAGCCATAACGAAATTCGGCCAGTACTCATACTCACTTTTGTGGCCCCGCCAGGTGTTGAGGGCGGGGAACTGGGTGGTACGCTCGACTTTCAGGCTCTTAATGCGGCGGGCCTGGGAGTTGAGGGCGCCGGTAAGTTGGTCGGTTTGGTTCACCTGCCAAATTTAACCCTCATCCAGTGGAAACCCACCCATGGCGATAACTCAAAAGGGCGTCCTTTACAGGGACGCCCTTAACGAAAGCAAGAACTGTCGAATGGGGTTGGTTGCTAAGGCTGCCCGTTGGTTTCCGGTGTGTATTCCGTCCCCTCTTCCCCTTCATCCCCCTCATCATCCTCGTCATCCTCTACGATTCGAGAGATGGAGGCAATTCTGGCCCCCTCGTCCAGGCGGATGACCCGCACCCCCTGAGTATTGCGGCCGATGGTCCGGATGTCCATAACCGGCAGGCGGATCATCACTCCGCCATCGGTGATGATCATCAGGTCATCGCTGTCCACCACTTCCAGCATAGCCATCAGGTGGCCCACCTTCTCGGTGGTCCTCAGGGTGATGAGACCCTTGCCGCCGCGATGTTGGGTGCGGTACTGGAGCACATCCGTACGTTTTCCATAGCCATTTTCCGTGACGACCAGCACGGTCCCCTCCCGGCGCACGATCATCATGCCGACCACATAGTCGTCGCCACTGGCCAGCCTGATCCCCCGTACGCCCCGGGTTTTGCGACCCATTGGGCGGGCGTCGCTCTCGTGAAACCGAATCGACTTACCCATGCGGGTACCGAAGATAATATCGTCATCCCCGTGGGAGATCTTCGCCTCAATGAGTTCGTCCCCCTCCTGGATGTCGATGGCGTAGATGCCGCCTTTGCGGGGATGACTATAGGCGCTGAGGGCGGTCCGTTTCACCAATCCCTGGCGGGTGGCCATCACCACGTAATGGTTGTCGGGGAAGTCGCGCACCGCCACAAAAGCCTGAACCTTCTCCCCGGTTTCGCAACCGATGAGATTGACGATAGCCCGGCCCCGGGAGAGGCGTCCCGCCGGGGGAATTTCGTGGACTTTCAGCCAGTAGCACTTGCCCCGGTCAGTGAAGAAGAGGATATAGGCGTGACTGGTGGCAATGAACAGGTGCTCGACGAAATCGTCTTCCCGGGTGGTGGCCCCCTGCATGCCCCGGCCGCCGCGCCGCTGACGCCGCCACTGGCTGCTGGCCGAACGCTTGATGAAGCCGTTATGGCTCACCGTGATGACCATATCCTCATCGGCAATCATGTCCTCAACCGAGAAATCGCCGGTGGCTTGAACGATCTCCGTCCGGCGTTCGTCACCGTAACGCTCCTGGATCTCCAGCAGCTCGTCCTTGATGATCCCCATACGGCGGCCCTTATCGCCCAAAATACCCTGCAGGTCTTCGATGATCACCATAGTCTCATTATACTCGGCGATTACCTTATCCACCTCCAGGGAGGTGAGGCGTTGCAGACGCATCTCCAGGATAGCCTTGGACTGGCGGTCCGAGAATTTAAATTTCTTCTTTAGCTCCCGGTTGGCCGCCTCAGGATCGTCAGAGCCACGGATGATGGCGATGACTTCATCGATGTGGTCAAGGGCAATTTTCAGCCCCTCAAGAATATGGGCCCGCTCCTCCGCCTGTTTGAGCTCGAACTTCGTCCGGCGCACCACCACTTCGTGGCGAAAATCGACGAAGTGGGTCAGCATGGCCTTGAGGGTGAGCACCTTCGGTACACCGTTGACCAGGGCCAGGAGGATAATGCCGTAGGTCTCCTGGAGCTGGGTGTGCTTGTAGAGATTGTTCAGGACCACTTCCGGTATGGCATCCCGCTTCACCTCGATGACGATCCGAATGCCGTCCTTGTCCGATTCGTCCCGCAGGTCTCGGATGCCTTCGAGCTTCTTGGTGCGCACCAGGTCGGCAATACGCTCGATAATCAGCGACTTGTTGGTCTGATAGGGGATCTCGGTAATGACGATCTGCTCGCGGTCGTTATGGATCTCTTCCATCGTTGCCCGGGCCCGGACGATAACTAGGCCCCGGCCCCCGCGGTAGGCCTGGGTGAAGCCGTCCGATCCGAGGATATAGGCCCCGGTGGGGAAGTCGGGCCCTTTGATATGGGTCATGAGCTCCTCAACGGTGATACCGGGACCGTCATACTTATCGATAAGGGCAATGAGCGCGTTGACCACTTCATTCAAGTTGTGGGGTGGTATCTTGGTGGCCATACCCACCGCAATGCCGTCGGAGCCGTTCACCAGCAGGGTGGGGACCATAGCGGGTAGTACCGAAGGCTCCTTGAGCGAATCGTCAAAATTGGGCACGAAGTCAACGGTATCCTTGTCCAGGTCACGGAGCAGCTCGGATGAGAGACGGGTCATACGCGCTTCGGTGTACCGCATGGCCGCGGCGCTGTCCCCATCGATGGAACCGAAATTGCCCTGGCCATCGACCAGGGGATACCGCAGCGACCAGGGCTGAGCCATGCGCACGAGTGTATCGTACACCGAGGCGTCGCCGTGGGGGTGGTATTTACCCATGACGTCACCGACGATGCGCGCGCATTTTTTGTAGCCCCGGTTATAGGCCACTCCCAGATCAGACATGCCGTACAGAACCCGGCGATGAACCGGCTTCAGGCCGTCACGTACGTCGGGCAGTGCCCGGCTGACGATAACCGACATGGAGTAGTTGAGGTACGACTCCGATATCTCGT
>JADFNF010000039.1 GCA_022563485.1 Fidelibacterota bacterium
AAATTGTGATAGTGAGCAATAAAGAAAAAGATATTATCCTTGTTCGTGAAGAAGCAGTTGACCTGATCCGGGATGGTGTAGTCAAGATTCAGAGCAATGCCTTAGAAGGTGATCGCATTATGCAGATACTGCATCCATTGTCATTAGGCTTTGAGAAGCTGTTCAAATCGATCATTTTAGTAGGGAATAGTCTTCGCTCCACCGCAGAGACATCGAAATATTATAAAGGGTCAGCTGGTCATGATTTACTGACCCTATTAGACTATATCAGATCATCCTGTTTTTTAGAGGACTATTTGCTGTCCGTCCCAATTGGGCGATCAGATAAAGAATATTTAGCATCAGTTCATGTATTAGCTTTTTTTGAGATTCTTGGATTCTACTCTCAAAAAGGCAGATATGATAAAATTGATAACATTATTAAAAACAGCATACATACATCACCTGAGGAGTTGTGGTACACATTAGAGCAGGCTATTATCTATCAAAAAGCGCCTGAATTATTTGATAATCTTGGAGAACCAGATGCTTTATCATCGGCTCTAAAACTGGTCCGGGTCGAATTAGTTGTAATGGTTGAAAGAACGGTGAGAGCACTTGCTCGCTTACTAACCATTGGTGGCCTAGCAGGAAGCAACAAATCTTTATATATCCCGTTGAAATCCTTTTTATTCATCCAGGATGACAAACTGGGTCATCGTCAATATCGAAGCTAATTGTGCAAATGCTCATCGACACCCACGCCCATATTAGACGAACTCACCCCCTTCGCTGGCGCGAAGCCCCCGTGTCTTAAAACCGCCCCTGGGCGTGTTCGATTTTCAGGCAGCGATTCTGCACCGCCAGGAGGCCCCCCTGTTCAGCGATCTTGACGGCCGCATCATTGATGATCCACAGCTGGAGCCAGAAGGCCCGGGCCCCGATGGCCACCGCATCCTCGGCCACCGACGCCGCGAACTCTGCCCGGCGGAAGACATCCACCACATCCACCGGCCCGGGGATCGCCTTCAGCGACGGGTAAGCCCGGAGGCCAAGGATGGTGTCGTGGCCGGGGTTCACGGGAATGATGGTGTAGCCCTGGTCCATCAGGTAGCGAGCCACACCGTTGGAGGGACGCTCTGATTTTGGCGAGAGGCCCACCACGGCGATGGTCTGCATGGCCAGGATCTGTTTGATGGCATGGTTAGCGTTCATGGCAGGGATTTCCTTTTTCAAGATAAGGGCGGGTGATGGTGGAGGGTTTAAGACTGATTATTTTCGCCAAAGATTGCCCAACACGTAGCCTACAATGTCAGGGTTTTCCCGGAGGCGGCGCAGGGAATATTCGTGCCAAGCCTCCCCAAAGGGCAGGTAGACCCGTACCCTAAAACCTTCCCTGAGGAGGGCTTCCCGTTGGCCCCCCATGGGGACCCCGTGGAGGGTCTGGAACTCAAAACGGGGCGTGGGAATCTGCAGCTCGCGGATAAGGGCCAGGATCCGGTTGATGAGGGTCAGGTCGTGGGTGGCGATGGCCACGTAGGCGCCGCCGTCAAAGGCTTGCCGGACCAGGCCCAGGAAACTTTCGTTGATGGCCTCCCGGTCCTGGATGGCCCGGTCGGGCGGTTCCCGGTAAATCCCTTTGCAAATGCGGACGTTCAGGGCCGGTGAGAGGAGTTGGGTCAGGTCGTCCCGGCTGCGATGAAGATAGGCCTGCAGGGCCGGTCCCACCTCCGGATATTGCTCCCGGCAGGTGCGGTACAGGTCGAGGGTGTCGCCGGTATAGGGGGACCCCTCCATATCGATGCGCAGGAAATTGCCGGTGGCCCGGGCTGCCTCGAGGACGGTGAGGAGGTTTTCCTCGCAGATTCCACGGCCTAGATTCAGCCCCAGGTGGGTCGGTTTCAAGGAGATGTTCGCCCGGAGGTTCGCCCCGGCGATCTGATGATACAGATGGGCATAGGCGCCAGCCACGAGGAAGGCCTCTTCCCGGGAGGCCACCTGCTCACCCAAAATGTCCAGAGTGGCCTGAAAGCCTCCAGCATTGAGCTCGCCGGCGGCCCTCAGCGCCTCTTCAACAGTCTCACCGGCCACGTAGCGGCGGGCAAAAAGGCCCACCAATGGCTTTGGCAGGTAGGGGAGCAAGGCTGCGAGCGATCTGTTGAATCCCCGTAGCATGGTGCAATTTACCGTTTGTCCGGGGAGCGTTCAATATTCCTCATCACACTTGCGATCGCGCCTACCAGTCGTGGGCGGGAAGGAATGATACAATGACTGGAAGGCGGCCTGCAATTTTCATGGATTAGAATGCATTGACTTGATAATTACAGGCGAGGTAACTTTTCGTCTGACAATTTGAGAAGGGAGCACAGCTTGTATAACGATTTTGCACCGATTCCGATTTTTATCATTCTTTCCGTTGTTTTCATCGCCTTCGCCCTTTTCCTTCAACATCTGATCGCTCCCGCTAAACGGAGCGCCCTCAAGGACTCACCCTATGAGTGCGGGGAGGAGGTGGAAGGTTCGGCCTGGGTCCAGTTCAACATCCGTTTTTACGTCATCGCGCTCATTTTTATCGTTTTCGAGGTGGAAGTTGTGCTGCTGTTCCCCTGGGCCGTGGTGTTCAAGGAACTGGGCCTGATCGCCTTTGTGGAGATGGTCGTTTTCCTGGGGATCCTTACCGTTGGGCTGGTGGCGGTTTGGCGCCGCGGCGACCTGGATTGGGTAAAAATGGTGGTGCCCTATGGTCAGGGACGCTATGCCAAGTTGGCCCAACCGCAGGATGATGTTGACCATTAGACGCTTGATCATTACTACACAGGATCGTTAGGGGTTAGAGATGGCTGTATCGCTGGTCAATCGCTTCGAGCAGGATAACATCATTGTTGAACAGATCGATAACCTGCTCAACTGGGCTCGGGCCGGTTCGCCCTGGTACTTCCAGTTCGGTCTGGCCTGCTGCGCTATTGAGATGATGGCCGCCGCCGCACCCCGTTACGACCTGGAGCGGTTTGGCGCCATGCCCCGGTCCTCGCCCCGGCAGGCCGATGTCATGATCGTGGCAGGAACCGTGACCCTCAAAATGGCCACCCGGGTCAAACGGCTTTACGAGCAGATGGCCAACCCGAAATATGTCATTTCCATGGGCAGTTGCGCCAACAGCGGCGGCCCTTACTGGCAATATGGCTACCACGTGCTCAAGGGGGTGGACCTGGTTGTGCCGGTGGATGTTTACGTTCCTGGCTGCCCGCCCCGCCCCGAAGCTCTGATGCAGGGATTGCTGGAGCTACAAAAAAAGATCAAGGAAGATACTCCCCTGCGAAGGGTTTCCTAGCCGCCAGCGGCGCTTCCCCCTTATGGAATTAGCAGCTATTCAGACCAGAGTGGGTGCCGTGCATCCCGATGCACTGGTCCCTACCGATGAAGGGGCGGCCTACCTGTCCATGACCCCCGAGCACTGGGCCGACGTTGCCCAGCTGCTGCGCAGTGATGAAGAACTTCGCTTCAACGTCCTCATGTGCCTGACCGGCTACGACCGGGGCCCCGGTGAGCCGCTGGGTGTGGCCTACAACCTGCACTCCATGGATAAGTTGCACAAGCTGGAGGTGCGCATCGAGGTGCCGCGTGATGGCGGGAAGATTCCCTCCGTGGCCCAGATTTGGCGCACCGCCGAATGGCACGAACGGGAGGCCTACGACCTGTTTGGAATAACTTTTGTGGGGCATCCTGACCTCCGCCGAATCCTGCTGCCGGAGGACTGGGAGGGTTATCCTTTGAGGAAAGATTATAAGGAGCCCGATTACTACCGGGGAATCCCGGTGCCCAAGGACAAGCGGGGCTGGGAATGACGACCAAGGCTGAGGTGGTGAAAAACTTCGGGGTGGTGCAAACCGAGGAGATGGTCCTGAACATGGGGCCTCAGCACCCCAGCACCCACGGCGTGCTGCGCCTGAAGATCCGCACCGACGGCGAAATCGTTTCCAGTATCGAGCCCCATATCGGCTACCTGCACCGCTGTTTCGAAAAGCACTGCGAGAACCTTTCCTATGAGCAGGTGATCCCCTTTACCGACCGCTGTGACTACCTGGCTTCCATGGCCAACAACCACATCTATTCCATGGCCGTGGAGAAAATGTTGGGGATCGAAGTCTCCGAGAAGGTGGAGTATATCCGGGTCATCATGACCGAGCTCCAGCGCATTGCCAGTCACCTCCTGGCGGTGGGCACCTTCGGGCTGGACGTGGGGGGGATCACCCCCTTCACCTACTGTTTCCGGGACCGGGAGCGCGTCCTGGACCTGTTCGAGTATACCTGCGGGGCACGCCTGCTCTACAACTACATCTGGGTCGGCGGCCTCTCCCACGACCTGCCCCTCAACTTCCGCCAGTACGCCCAGGAGTTCATCGACTATTTTGAGCCGAAGATTAACGAGTATAACCGGATTCTCACCTACAACAAGATTTTTATCGAGCGCACCGGCGATGTGGGGGTGCTGCCGGCCGAGGTGGCCATCAGTTACGGCTGTTCGGGGCCGGTGTTGCGAGGGTCGGGGGTCAAGTGGGACCTGCGCCGGGATGAACCCTACTCCATCTACGACCGCTTTGATTTCGAGGTTATCACCGGCGATGGCCAGATGGGGAGCCTGGGCGATTGCTGGGACCGTTACTTCGTCCGGGTGCGGGAGATGGGCGAGAGCGTGAAAATCCTGCGCCAAGCCCTGGCCGGACTGCCCGAGAAAGGGGATGTCCAGGAGAACATTCCCAAGAAAATCCGGCCACCCAAGGGGGAGATTTATTTCCGGGGCGAAAGCCCACGGGGCGACCTGGGTTTCTATATTATCAGCGACGGCAAGGCCAAGCCTTACCGGGTGAAGATGCGCTCACCGGCGTTTTCCAACCTGTCGGTGATCAATGAGATTGGCGCCGGGTGGATGATCTCCGACATCGTCACCATCCTGGGCAGTCTGGACATTGTGCTGGGAGAGATCGACCGGTGACCTCCTTCACAGATTCGCTCATCGAGCTGCTGGGCGGCCTGGCCTGGGTGCCTGAGAACGCCGCCGGGATCATCTTTGTCACCGTGTCGGTGCTGGTGGCCCTGCCCGTCTTCTTATTCATGACCCTCAACGCCATGGTGGCGGTCTACATGGAGCGCAAGGTCTCCGCCTTCATGCAGGATCGGCTCGGCCCCATGGAGGTCGGCATATTCGGTTTTAAAGGGGGCAAACGCTTCTGGGGCGGCATCGGTCAGACCGTCGCCGACGCCGTGAAGCTGCTCGGGAAGGAAGATACCATTCCAGGCGAGGCGGACCGGGCCCTGTTCATCATCGGTCCTTTCATCCTTTTCGGCGCCGCCTTTGCTACCTTCATCGGCATTCCCATCGGCTACGGGTTGGTGATCTCAGACTTCAACATCGGTATCTTCTTTGTCATCGCCATCAGCTCCATCGGCGTCATTGGCGTGATCCTCGCGGGGTGGGCGTCCAACAACAAGTGGTCCCTCTACGGGGCCATGCGGTCGGCGGCCCAGATGATCAGCTACGAGCTGCCCGTAGGCATGTCACTGCTGCTGGTGGTCATGGTGGTGGGCAGCCTCCAATTTCATGATATTGTCATGTGGCAGGAGCAGCACCGGTGGTTCCTGTTTCACAGCCCCTTCACGGCATTGGCCTTCCTGATATTTTTTGCCTCCGGCGTGGCCGAAGTGAACCGGACCCCCTTCGACATTCCCGAGGCCGAGTCGGAGCTGGTGGCGGGCTATATGACCGAATATTCCGGCTTCCGGTGGTCGATCTTTTTCCTGTCGGAGTATGCCAACATGGCCATCATCGCCCTCATGTCCGCCATCATATTCCTGGGGGGCTGGCTGTCGCCGTTGGGGGGGCTATTCAGGACGTTTAACCTTGAGCAAAGCTGGTATTTCCTGGAAGGGCCCTGGTGGGGGGTGTTCTGGATTTCCATCAAGGCCATCGCCCTTATCTTTGTCATGATGTGGGTCCGGTGGACCTGGCCCCGCCTCAGGCCGGACCAACTCATGTATGTGGCCTGGAAGGTGTTTATTCCCTTTGCCCTGGCTAACATCTTTTTTGTCGGCATCTGGGAATTGCTCCTCGGGTAATTGTGAGAAAACCTTAGATTATGAGCGGGTACTTCAGGAACATCGGAGAGACCTTCACCTCCCTGTGGGACGGCATGCGGGTGACCTGGGGGCATTTCTCCAACAAGGAACGGCTCAACGCCACGCTCCAATATCCCCATGAAAAGTGGCCGATACCCGAGCGGCACATCGGCTTTGTGGAAAAGGACTACAATGTCATCCGGTCCCGGCTCCATGTGGATATCGACGACTGTATCGGCTGCCTGCAGTGCGAACGGGCCTGTCCGGTGGACTGCATCAAGATTGAGACGATCAAGGTGCCCAAAGACGTGGAACTGGGATCGACACCGGGGAGCAGCCAGACGAGCACCACCTCCAACGGCACGAACAAGCGTCTGCTGGTGGGGCGCTTTACCATCGACATGGCCGAGTGCTGCTACTGCAACCTGTGCGTCTATCCCTGCCCCGAGGAGTGCATCTACATGGTGGGGGGGCCCAATATGGACAAGCACCCCATTGATTACGAATTTGCAGTGCGCGACCGGAACGGCCTGGTCTACGAGTTCGACACGGCCACCGATGAAGAAGTGACCCAAATCGCTCAACTGGCCGGGGTGGCCGATCACCGGGCCCAGCGAACCGAACGCCTGGAACAGATGCGGCAGGCCGTCCTTGCCCCGGTCCCCGCCGCAGAGGCCGTCACCAACGGCGAGGAGCCGGTGGCAGCCCCGCCCGTGGCCAAACCCAAAAAAGTCATCACCGAGCCCAAGATGGACCTGGCCGTACTGGGCGCCATAGGGGACCGGGTGACCCGGGGCCTGGCCAAGAAAGCGGCCATGAAGGCTGTCCGGGCCGGCAGAACCTCGACCGAGGTGGCCGAGCAGGTGAAAGCTGCCCTGGAAGAGGGCGGTAAACTGACGCCGGAAGTGGCGGATATCGTGGCGGGCTTGGCCAAGATTGACATCCAGCAACCGGGTGGTGCAGAAGAAGTGGCAGTGGCAGAGGCAGGAGTTGAAGAAGTGGCAGGGGCAGATACAGAGGCAGAGGCAAAGAGGGCAGCACCGGAGCCGGTTGCCGACGCTGACGCGACCCCCAAGAAGGAAACGGCCCCTGCTGCGAGCGGGGATGGCGGCAAGGGGAAAGTCGACCTGACGATCCTCAACGGTATCGGGGATCGGCTGGCCCGGGGCAAGGCCAAAGCCATCCTCAGCAAGGTGACCCGGCAGGGGGGGACGCCCAAGGACGCGGCGGAACAGATCCGCACCGCACTGACGGAGCTGGGCAAACTTGACGACGAGGTCGAAGCCATTCTCGCCCGGTTGGAAGGCTAAGGGACCATGGGCGCGTTTGCCTTTAATCTCGTAGCCATTCTGGTGGTGGTCACCGCCTTCTGGGTGGTGACGGCCAAGAACCTGGTCCATTCGGCGGTGGCCCTCATGGGAACGCTGTTTGGCGTGGCCGGGCTCTATGTTTTTCTGTATGCCGACTTCCTGGCGGCCGTCCAAGTCGTCATTTACGTTGGGGGCATCCTGGTGTTGATTATCTTTGGGGTGATGCTCACCCAGAAGATCGCCACCGCAGTGGTGGTCCAGTCCAGCATGCCCAACCGGTTTCTGGCGGGTGTGGTGGTTTTCTTCCTGTTTATCGGCCTGTCATCCCTTATGTTCAGGACGCCGTGGCACCGGGGCGAGCTGGTTGAGACCACCGGTACGGTGGCTACCATCGGCACCTCCCTGTTAACCAGGTATCTGCTCCACTTCGAAGTGGCATCCATCCTCCTGCTGGTAGCCCTGTTGGGCGCCGCCTATCTATCCCGTAGAGAGCATGGATAGCCTACAGTCTTACCTATTCATCAGCATCACTTTGTTCTGTCTCGGTCTGTACGGCGTGATGACCCGCCGCAACGGTGTGGCCGTGCTCATGGGCATCGAACTGATCCTCAACGCGGCCAATCTCAATTTCGTGGCCTTCAACCGTTTCGGGGGCCTGTCCGACCAGCTCCCTGGGCATATTTTTGCGCTGTTCGTGATCGTCATGGCCGCCGCCGAGGCGGTGGTGGCGTTGGCGATCATCATCAACCTGTACAAGACCTTCCATACCGTGAACGTGGATGAAGCCCACGAGATGAAAGGCTAGCCTTGGACGTACGCACCCAATTCGCCCTGATTATCCTTTTCCTGCCCCTGGCATCCTTCGTCCTGCAGATATTCTTTGGACGGCGTATCGGTCCCCGGGGAGTGTGGATTTCCGTGGCCGCCAGTTTCGTGACCCTGATTCTGGCCGCCAGCATGCTCTTCACGGTGGTGCTGGGGACCCCCATGAATCATTACCCCGAGGTGGCCTGGTTCTCGGTGGGGGACTTCAGCCTGACCCTCGGTTTTCAGCTGGACAACATTGCGGTGGTCCTGCTGGTGGTGGTGGCCCTCATTTCCAGTCTGGTGCACCTGTATTCGGTGGCGTACATGAAGGGCGACGTGCGCTACACCCGGTACTTTGGCTACCTGGGGATCTTCACCTTCAGTATGAACGGCATCGTGCTGGCCCACAGCCTGTTCATGATGTACATGTTCTGGGAGCTGGTGGGCCTGAGTTCCTACCTGCTCATCGGCCACTGGTTCGAGAAGGAATCGGCGGCCAACGCCTCGAAAAAGGCATTCCTCACCAACCGGGTGGGGGACATCGGCATGTTCATCGGTATGATGTTGTTGTGGATGGTGACGGGGACCTTCACCTTCCAGGATCTGTACGCTCTGGTGGACGTGGAGGGGGCCAACCTGTTCGCCGGTCAGATGGGTCTGCTCACCGTGGCGGGGATCATGGTCTTTATGGGGGCTGTGGGCAAGTCGGCCCAATTTCCCCTGCACATCTGGCTCCCCGACGCCATGGAGGGCCCCACCCCGGTGTCGGCCCTGATCCACGCCGCCACGATGGTGGCCGCCGGGGTCTACCTCACCGTGCGGCTGTTCCCCATCCTGACCCCTGACGCCCTCCTGTTTGTGGCCACTACCGGAGCTATCACGGCCGTTCTGGGGGCCTTGACAGCCATCACGCAAAACGATATCAAGCGGGTCCTGGCCTACTCTACCGTGAGCCAACTGGGGTACATGATCATGGCGGTGGGCATGGGCGCCCAGCAGGCGGCGTTCTTTCACCTGGGCACGCACGCCATGTTCAAGGGGCTGTTGTTCCTCTGCTCCGGGTCGGTGATCCACGCCATGCATCACAGTCTGGCCCACAAAGGGGACCACGAGACCGATCCCCAGGATATGCGCAACATGGGGGGGCTGGCCAGGAGATTGCCCATAACTTATGTCACCATGTTCATCGGCGCCCTGGCCATATCCGGGGTGCCCCTCTTCTCCGGCTTTCTGAGCAAGGACGCCATACTGGCCGGCACCCTGGCCTTTGCCGCTGAGCATCACCAGTGGTGGGCGGTGCTGTTCCCCATGGCGGGGTTCGGCGCGGCGGCCATCACCGCCTTCTACATGTTCCGCCTGATCTTCATGACCTTCCACGGTAAACCGGCGGACGAGCAGGTGCGCCAGCAGGTCCATGAGTCCCCCCTGGTCATGACCGTACCCCTCATGATCCTGGCGGCCCTCAGTTTTGCCATTATCTTTACCCTGCCCGGTGTCAACCCCCTCCACGCCGATGGGTGGTTCACCCGGATCATCCCCCAGGGGGAGAACCTCACCGGTTTTGCCCAACTGGGGGCCGCCCACCTGGAGCATGGGTTCCACGAAGTCCACGGCCTGACCATGACCCTATCCTTTGCCGTGGCCGGTACGGGCATTCTGTTGGCGATTATCTTCTACCTCTTTCGCTGGCTGAACGCCCATGCCTGGGCGGAGCGGTTACGCCGGGCCGGGGTCTACCAACTTTCCTTCCACAAGTTTTATTTCGACGAAATATACGACGCCATCATTTACCGGCCTTTCCTGTGGCTCACCGGCCGGGCCGCCTGGCTCGACTGGGAAATATGGGATCAGTGGTTCATCGACAGTTGGGGCCGCAATACGGTGCGGATCAGCAACGTTTCGGGCTACCTGGACTATACCTGGCTGGACCAGAAAGTAGTGGATGGCTTCGGCCACGTGATCCATTGGCTGGGGGCCACGGGACGCAAGCTCCAGACCGGCCGGATTCAAAATTACATCGTGTGGGCCTTGGCCGGTGGGATGATCGTCTTCTTGGTGGCCAGTAGTTTCTGATATGCATGGAGTAACACGCCGGCGCGTGGACCAATAGGGGAAACTTGAATATATGGATGCCTACATTTTAACTCTGCTCGTCTTTTTGCCCGTCGTTGGGGCGCTGGCCCTGCTATTTGTTCCCAAGGAGCGGGCCCACCAGATCAAGTGGATTGCGGCCGGGGTCACCGGTGTGCAGACCCTGTTGGCCATCTGGCTGCTGACCGCATTCGAGCGTGGCACCAGCGCCATGCAGTTCGTCCAGCAGGCGGCCTGGATACCGTCCTTCAACGTCCAGTACCACGTAGGGATAGATGGGCTCTCCATGCCCATGGTCCTGCTCACGGCTTTCCTGTCCTTTATCGCCATCGTCGCCAGCTGGAACATCACCAAGGCCCCCAAGGGCTATTTCAGCCTCTTCCTGTTGCTGGATGCGGGCATGATGGGCGTGTTCGTGTCCCTGGACTTTTTCCTGTTCTACGTATTCTGGGAAGTGATGCTGCTGCCCATGTACTTCCTCATCGGCATGTGGGGCGGTCCCCAGCGGCAGTACGCGGCTATCAAGTTTTTCCTGTACACCCTCTTTGGATCGGTGCTCATGCTGCTGGCGATGCTGGCCCTCTATTTTTACAGTGACCCCCATACCTTCAACCTCATGACCCTCATCCAGACCGCCTCGACCATTGACGCCCAGCTGTGGGGCATAGAGATGAAGTGGCTCATCTGGTTCGCCCTGTTTATCGGTTTTGCCATCAAGGTGCCCATATTCCCCTTCCATACCTGGCTGCCCCTGGCCCACGTGGAGGCGCCCACCGCCGTGTCGGTGATCCTGGCGGGGGTCCTGCTGAAGATGGGGACCTATGGCCTGCTGCGGATCAGCTACCCCCTCCTGCCCGGGGAGACCGCAACCTTCGCCATCGCCCTGGCGGTGCTGGGGGTCATCAATATTATCTGGGGCGCAACCAACGCCATCGCCCAGGTGGACCTGAAGCGGATGGTGGCCTATTCCTCGGTGAGCCATATGGGGCTGGTGCTGCTGGGCATGGCGGCGGTAGTGAGTGAAAGCCGCGGCGGTTCCCTGGCAGGGGCCCAGGCGGGCATGAACGGCGCTGTGCTACAGATGTTCAATCATGGCATTATCACGGCCATGCTCTTCCTGCTGGTGGGGGTCATCTACGACCGGGCCCACCACCGGTACCTGTACTATCCCAAGGACTACAAGGACGAGGCCCTCCGGGGGAAGGCGGGCTTCGGCGGTCTGGCGGTGAACCTGCCGATCTATTCGGCCTTTATGGCCCTGGCCTTTTTTGCCGGTTTAGGGCTGCCGGCCCTGTCGGCTTTCATCAGTGAGGCCATGTGCTACATCGGCGGATTCAGCGCCTTCCGGACCCTCACCATCATCGGAGCGGTGGGGATTCTGCTCAACGCCACCTATTTCCTGCGAGCCTTCCAGACCATGTTTATGGGTCAACCCAATGAGAAGTGGACCGGACTCACCGACATGTCGGCCCGGGAGATCGGTATGCTGGCGCCCCTGGCGATCATCGTGATTCTGCTGGGGGTCTACCCTGCGCCGGCCCTGGACGTAATGGCCGCCACCATGGACCGTATCATCGACCTGGTGGCGTTCGCGGCACCCCTGGCTGGGCAGTAGCAGTGGCAGTGGCAATTCAACTTTATTGACGAAACAGACTATGCCTAATATTCAGAGCCTGACCTACTTCATACCCGAACTGATCCTCATGGCGGCCGTGGTGGTGATGGTCCTGGTGGATGTCTTTTTCACTGGCCGGGACCGGAGCCGGGCCATCTGGCTGGTGAGCCTGGTGACCCTGGCGGTGGCGGGGATCGCCCTGGCCATGACGCCGGAGCCCGGGGACGCCATTTTCTACGGCGCGTTGGCCGTGGACCCCTACAGCCGGTTTTTCAAAGGGTTGTTCCTCCTGGCCACAGCCATCATCATCATTATTTCGCCCTATACCCGCCAGCTGGATAACACGCCCCGGAACGAATACTACCTCTTCCTCATGGTGGTTATGTTCGGCCTGTTCCTCATGGCCTCGGCCCTGGACCTGATTATCGTCTACCTGTCCATTGAGATCGTCAGTATCGGCTCGTTTATTCTGGCAGGCTTTCTCAAGAACGACCGGCTGTCGAGCGAGTCGTCCCTGAAATATGTCATCTACGGGGCCCTGTCATCGGGCATCATGCTCTATGGCCTGAGCCTGCTGTTCGGGCTGGCCGGTTCCACCAATATTTTCGATGTCCAGGCGGCCCTGTCCACCTTGCCGGAGAAGGCCCACCTGACCCTGATCGTCGCGTTGCTGCTGATCCTGGCCGGTTTCGGGTACAAAATTTCCATGGCGCCGTTTCACTTCTGGACGCCCGATGTGTACCAGGGCGCTCCCACCACCATTACGGCCTTCCTGTCGGTGGCGCCCAAGGCCGCCGGGTTTGCCCTGGCGTTGCGGTTCCTGGGGATCGCCTTCGGGGCCAGTCCCGATCTCAATTTGGGCGTCTGGCAGCCGGTGGACGGCCTGGCCTTTGGCACCCTGATCGCCGTATTCTCGGGACTGACCATGACGGTGGGGAATCTCATCGCCATTCAACAGAGCAGCGTCAAGCGGATGCTGGCCTATTCCAGTATCGCCCACGCCGGGACCATGCTGATGGCCGCCACGATCCTGAATGCACAGGCGTTCAGCGCCATCATGTTCTACCTGGCGGTCTATCTTTTCATGAACCTGGGGGCCTTCCTGGTGGCCATCTTTGTCCACAACCACTACGGTTATGACGAGATTGACGACTGGACCGGTCTGGGTTTCCGGGCGCCCCTGGTGGCGATACCCATGGGCATTTTCCTGTTCAGCCTTACCGGCCTGCCGCCGACTGCGGGTTTTATCGGGAAGGTCTACATCTTCTCCGTATTGGTGGAGGCCGATAAGTTCTGGTGGCTGGCGATCCTGGGTGTACTGAATTCGGTCGTATCGCTCTATTATTACATGCGCGTCATTAAAGTGATGTTCCTGGACGTCGAGCCCAAGTTCAGCATCGCCGACTTGTGTGCTTCGCCGGAACAACTGGAACCGCAGGTTATCGCCCGCGCGCTTGCGGAGCACAGTAGTGGTGTTCGCGTACTGAGCCGCCCCGAACATCTTGCGGAAGCAGATTCGATTACGGCGGCTTCGTGTACGGGCGTGTTTGCGAACCTGCTGCCGCTTAACGAACACGTCATCGCCGATGGACCGACACGATACGATGGTGGTGGTCGTGCGGTCTTGGCGCTATCGGACGTGTGCCTGCTTATCGTGCAACCGGTCGTTCCCTGTGTGCGCAACGCAGTCCGAATACTGGCCAGTCTTCGTGATGACGGATTCAACCTCGATCGGGTCAAGCTGGTTCTCAATCGCGTGGGGCGCGGTGCGGGTCATCTTTCCGTCTCGGATGTAACTTCGACGCTGGGCATTCCTGCGTTGGTGTGTTTACCGGACGATTGGGAGACCGCGAGCGGGGCCATCAATCTTGGCGAGCCATTGGCAACACATAGTCCGAAGAGCAAAGTTCGATTGGGTATTCAGGAAATTGCTAAGCACCTACATGGCGCCGATTCCGAGACCGATGATAAGGGGGCATCGAAGCCCGGTCTCATTGGTCGCATATTCGCCGGCGCTTAACGCCGGCGCCGTGCATCGGAATGTTGCGGATCCGGTCGACGAATTCGTCGCCCGAGAATATTTCGATCATCACGCGCCCCATGTTGTTGGGCACGCGGCGCACGATACGGTCGATGTCGGCGGCCGCCATGTCGGGAAACGTGTAGTGCAGATTTTGCCTGATCCGGCGCCGGTAACCCGCCACCGGAGCCACCACGTGCGACGCCACCCAACCGACAAACGGCACCCGCCACCGGTACGGCATGGCAAGTGCCGCCGCCAGCAGCGAGCGGATCACCACGTTGATCATGAAGGCCGAAAAGTTGGCAGCGGTCGAGGCTCTGGCTTTGGTCAAGGCTTCCCACCCCAGGCGAAAATTCCCGCTCAGACATAGGTCCGGGCCTGGGTGACCACAAGCCCGGTTGATCCGGACCATGGCTCTG
>JADFNF010000208.1 GCA_022563485.1 Fidelibacterota bacterium
GAACTCGGTATCCAAGACAATGATGGAATAATCCAGAAAGATAAAAACATAAAAACACCTTTTTCTTCTTGGGGCCTGGTGCTCTTAGCCGCTGTGACCATTATCTTTATGCTGGGGGTCACAGTAAGCGGTTAGCCTCTGTCCCAGCGGATAAGTCATACTTCTTCGCCAAGAATCCTCCATACGTACAGCAGCCTTTCGTACACACCCATATCCAGCTTCCACACCGGCACGCCGCAGGTGCAGCAGGTGCAGTCTCTGCGTGTCTCAGGCCATAGCGCTTGACGTTACGCGTTACAGAAAATATATTTCACTATGAGCAAAAAGATGGATAAGAAAATCCCCCCGGTGCACCCCGGCGAAATATTGATGGAGGAATTTCTCAAGCCGATGGCACTGAGCCAGAACCGGTTGGCCAACGATCTGGGTGTCCCGCCTCGCAGGATCAATGAGATCGTGCTGGGGAAACGCAGGCTGACCGCCGATACCGCCCTTCGCATGGCCCGGTATTTCGATATGTCGCCCCGGTTCTGGCTCGGCCTTCAGATGGATTATGACCTGGACATCGAAGAGGACCGATTGACGGATAGCCTGCGCGAAGTGAAGACCTATGCCAAAGAAGCCCGGTAGGTAAACCATGCTTGCACCGGGCAGTGGTCATGCTGAGGCTCTCGAAGCATGGCCGGGTACGCTCTACCGGGAAAAAAGCAAGGTCGTCCCCCTGTCCCCCTCGATGAGATCAGGATGACGAGCCCCGCCCTACAGCAGCCTTTCGTACTCCCCCACATCCAGCTTCCACACCGGCACGCCGCAGTACCGGTCCCCCTCGGGGCACACCGGCCGCGCCTGGGCCATGAGCCGCTGGGTGCAGGGGGGCAGCAGGTACTTGCCGATGCGCGGGTGCACCGCCCGCACCTGCTGGGCCTCGTCCACGCTGGCCCGCCAGATTTCCTCCTGGGCGTTGTAGCACAGCCGCATGCGGTGCTTGTGGTGCAGGTTCAGCAGGTCCGCCGACTCGGTGAACCGCACCGCCACGGCGTTGGGCAGCAGGTAGTTGGCGAACTCGCCCGGCACCCCCAGCCCCTTCAGTTTGTCGATGGCCTCCCAGGTGCGGATCATGGTCGCTTTGTAGCGCCGGTGGGACGGCTCGTCGGCCTCGATCAGGGCCGGGGTAATGACGTCGGGCTCGCTGGAAAGTTGGGTGGCCAGGATGGGGCGGCTGCCGGGGGTCATGCGGTGGCGCTGGTCCTGGCTGTCGGCGGTGTGGGATAACTTCTTGCGAAAGGTATAGGCCGGGTGGTGCAGGGCGCTGGTGATCTTGGCGTGGGTGGTGAGGTTCAGCACTTCGCTGAAGACGCGGTTTTGACCGGGATTCAGGGCCAGTTCGATGGCGTCGTCATCGGACAACTCCGCCTCGGCTCGGCCCAGGACTTCCCGTACCGCACCCGCCAGCACCTCCTCGCCGTTGGCCTTGTAATCCACCAACCGGGATACCCGTCCATCCAGTGAGGCGTCGAACTCGTCCTTGAAGGCTGGTGTGGGGGAGGCCCCATTAACCCAGGGGAACTCGGCGAAGTCTTCGGCTCCCAGGGGTTCCTGGAGGACGATCTCGTACCCCGGATCGTGGTCCAGCACCGCCGCCACCATGCGACCGACCACCTCGCGCTGCTCGTGGGGCACGTCGGCTTCCTGGCACACCCGCCAGTAGCGCAGCAGGGTGATACCGCTGATGGTGTGGTACAGGTAGGCCAGGGTGGCGACCGGGGCCACGTAGCGGGCCACCTCCTGGGTCTTTTTCAGGATGCCCTTTTTATAGTCCTCGGGCCGCTTGCCCCTGGCGGGAAAGATGCGAAAATATTCCGCCTCCGCCACCTCAAACAGGGACTGGCGCAGCGCCTTATAGGCCGCCATCTGCATATCGATGGTGTCCAGGTACAGCTGCCGGGCATCCCCGGTGATGGGGGGCATGTAAAACGAATCCTTCTTGAGGCGCACATAGCGCTGGCTGACCTGCTCAGAGTTGTAGAAGGGGTGGCTGTGGAGGAAGGACCAGATGAAATGCCGCGAGATGCCGCTCAGGGCGAACTGGAACTGGGCGTGCTGGAAGGTGGTATGGTGCCCGGCCTGATAGATCGATTGGGCAATGGATCGATCGCGCCCCCCCTCTTCAAGGTCGATCTGCTCATCATCCACGATCCCCTTGCCGCTGTAGCAGGTGCGGGCGGTAGCGACCACGTTCTTGAAGGGGGAGCTGAAGGCCTTGGTGAGGATCACCTGTGGGCTGGTGCCGGACGTAGTGTGTAGATCCATGGCCGTTCCCTAAAAAGGGAATGTTAGTCTCGTGCCTTTAAGTAGTGCAAAGTGCAAATTGAAAAATGCAAAGTTGGAGTCTGAATTCCGAGTACTGAATTTGTGAAAGGACGGGGAATTATTTATTTTTCTGTCCCCCCTTTGCTGTTACGATTGATTTCGCAATTATCTTAGTTAGTTCTTGCGATTCATCCAGTAGCGGTTGGAGATCGTTGTGCAGGGCGGTCTCAACTTTCTTAATGAGTCTAAGCCAATAGACTGACTCTCTCAGTTCTTTCAGAACAATTTGCAGTTTATGGATGAAATCCGCCCGGCTCTCTGCTCCGCAGGCCTCCTCATAATTTGCCCCTGAAGATGTTGCAGATCTAATAAGTTGGAGCGCAATGTGCTTGCCGGCCGTGGTGCGGTTAAGCTGACCAGTCAACTTAATACAGTCAGCAGCGAAATCCAGCAGTCTACCGGACAGATCATTTTTTTCAACCACTTAAATTACCGGAGAATATCGTAACACGTAGCAATCCGTGTTTATCACTTTGCACTTTTCATTTTTCACTCTTCACTTTTATGCCTCGTCCGCCCCTTTGGTATCTCACCAACGTTGAACTCTTTGCCGGCATAGGAGAAAAGGAAATGATGGAGATGATTTCGGGCATGCTCGACAGAGAGTACGACCAGAAGCACTTCCTCTATACGGCCCAGGAACGTGTGGAGAATGTTTTCATTCTTAAAGAGGGAGAAGTCACGCTCTATCAATCGGTGGATGGAAAGAAGATCGTGCTCG
>JADFNF010000040.1 GCA_022563485.1 Fidelibacterota bacterium
ACGGCTGTTCTCGGCCTGCTCCTCCGGCAGCATGCCCCCTTCGCCCGAACAGATACCGGTGCCGGCCAACTCGGCCCCCCTGGACAACGCCACCTTGGCCTCTTCGGAGAGGGCGCCAAAACTCATGTCCGATACAAATAATGGTATTTCCAGCCGCAGAGGCTTCTTGGCCCGGGGACCGATTACCAACTCCGTGTCAACGGCGGTCTCATCGAGCTGGGGGAGCCGGTGCAACTGGGCAGTGACAAATTGCAGGTCGTCCCATGTGGGTAGCTCCTGGCGCGGCACACCCATGGCGGAAACCACACCGTGCATCCCGGTCTTTGCCAAACCCTCACTGGCCAGTTGTTGGATCAGCCTCACATAGGGCTCCACCGGTGTGCCATGGATATCCTGGTAGGTCCCCTGATAGGTCTCTCGCTGGTAAGGCTGGGGATGATCACTTTCCCAGGCGGCGATCTCATCCTCATCGACCAGGACGGCGTCATCCTCGATCCAGGTAGTGAACTTCCGTAGCTGTTCGGTGGGGTTATACTCACTGATGCCGGTATCGTAGCGATAGTCCCAGTTATGGAGGCCGCATATGAGGTTAGACCCCTCGACATGGCCATCGGCCAGCAGGGCACCCCGGTGGAGGCAGCGGCCATAGAGCACTGAAATATGATTGTCATATTTAATCACCACCAAGTCCACATTGGCTACCAGAGCGTGGCTCGGCTTGCGATCTGTAAGCGCGCTAAGTGTGGTAATCTTCACCTTATTCATTTTTTATCCCTTGCTATTCCCCACAGGAGTTTATTCCGGCATGAATCCGGGCACCGCGACGCATCAACACGGGGGCGAAAAGTAATCTTGGGATTTTCGCCCTAAAAAGCTTTTCATACACAGATGAGAAGTTGGCTCTATATAGGGTGATTTCCTTCATGATATTTTTGAGACCGGTAGTCGTGAATTAATAATACTGGCCGGCAATGAACCAATCTATCGCTAGATTCCGGTAATCCTCAAGGAGATTCGAAGATGAAAAATGTTATTGCGTTTATCACGCTCTTCGGCCTGGCCACCGCCCAGTGGGGATTAGCCCAGGATAAGTTTGTGGAGGATATCATCGAGACCCCAGCGGGTGATTTAAAGCTGACATTCATCGGTCACGGTACGCTCATGTTCACCTTCGGTAGTCAAACTATCTATGTGGACCCGGTGCCTCGGGTGGCTGACTATACCCGGCTGCCGAAAGCCGACCTCATCCTGGTAACCCACGAACATGGCGATCACTTCAATTCGGAAACGATCCATTCCATCAGTACCGACCACACCAATCTGGTCTACACGGAAACCTGTGCCCGGCAGGTTTCCGGCGGCAGCGTACTGCATAACGGCGAGATCAAGACCATCGGCGGACGACGGATTGAAGCGATTCCAGCCTATAACCTCGTCCATATGCGGGCCAAAGGGCAGCCCTATCATGCCAAAGGTGTCGGCAACGGGTATGTCATCACTTTCGGGGGCCGGCGCGTCTATGTGGCCGGCGACACGGAGAACACGCCTGAAATGAAGAACCTCCAGGGGATCGACATCGCCTTTCTGCCGATGAATCTGCCCTATACGATGACGCCTGAAATGGTGGCCGACGCTGTCAAGGCGTTCAGGCCGAAAATCCTCTACCCCTATCACTTCGGCGACACCGATACATCCCGGCTTCTGAAGCTCCTGGAGGGTGAAAAGGGGATCGAGGTTCGGATGCGGCCTATGCCATAGTTCAAGAGGCCCAGCAGGTTGCCTTTCAAGTCGAGGGGATCTCCTCTACCGCTGGTTGCCTCCCCGGCTAGGACGTCCCTTACCACCGATCTGATCAGCTCATAGGGCTGGTAGTTAGGAACATACACAAAAGTCATATGACCTTCGTTTTCAGCGGACCCGCTGGTTTTGAGGGGCCGGACCTACCGCCCGAGCCAGTAGACCGCTTTGACAACAAAAATATTGTCCGCCGGTGCCAGGAACAAATCAGACAGATCACGACCAAGTTGAAAATCGCCAGGATACCGATCATCGGAACCGTTGCGGGTCCAAACCAGATAGAGCGTTGATCCCGGCGAGAACTCCCAGCGCAGTACGGCGGTCCCAACCAGGGCTTTATAGTTGAAGTCGGGGTTTGAAATGGTAAAGACATCGCTGTCATCACCGCCGGTGGGGTCGATGATATATTCACCGTCCTTCTGGATAATCGTCGATCCTTCCTCCCCATAAATCAGGAAGTCATAAGACTCCGGTCGCTTGAATTCCTTGAACTCGGAATATTCACCAACAGACAGGTAGGGCTGGAAATAAGCCTGGAAAGAGAGACGCGGTGTGAACGTGTAGTTCAGCCGGACATTGGCGGATACGGTCTGCTGGTTAAGGGCGGCCACCACATAGCGCTTGCCGTACATGACGGTGGCATCTACATCGTCGATACGATCCACGAATTGTGCGACCTCCCGGCGACTGGAATATTCCGGGCCCGTTTCCAGAGATAAACGTGACCCCACTTTTAGATTCACATTTGCCCACACATCAGTATTGTCACCCCCAGCACCCCGACCCCGGTTCAAGCCAAAGCCAAAGGCGAAGTCTTTTCTGGAATCAGAATTGACATTGAAATTGATGGCTGCCCGTTCGGGATTGACGACCCGGGGGCCGCCGCGCAGCTGGTTATCACTGAGGGTTCGGGGAATATAGAATAGACTGGCGTCAAAATTCCAGTAATTGAGCAGCTGCGCCCAGCTATTCAGAAAGAGGATTTCGTGGGTCTTAATACCGCTAAAATCGTGGTTGCTGGCATAAGCGGTTATAAATCCCAGGTTGCGAAATACTTCTCCTGGGTCATACCACCGATAGCCGCCGCCAACGTGCATATTGATCAGATCCGTGTTGGTGGTGCGCCCCAAATCGTTGCTTTCAAAACCGGGTGAAACGAAACCAAGGGCGGCATTGGCCATAAAATGGCCGGTCTCGCGATTTAATAATATGCGGCCGGAATAGCCGGTCATACGGGTCAGGGCGCTATCCACGGATACGTGGTCGGCATCAGGTCGCTGGAAGTAGTGACTGGAGTTTTGCTGGAGACTAAGCATGCGATCTGTCGACCCAGATACACTCGTCATGCCGCCCCACCAGCCAAGTGCCCAGTCTTTGTTCTTGTTAAGGAATGTCCAGCCATCTACACCGAGACCCACGGCTTGGTCATTGAGGACGTCTCGTAATGCCGGGTCATCATAGTCACGGTAAACATAACTGCCAATGATTCCTAACCCTTGAAGACCGTCATTGAAATCCTTCTGGGCACGTAATAGATTGTAGGTCGCCAGGGGCTCGACTTCAACCGAGCGAATCTGCCCGTTCTCATAAATCCGGGCAGATTCACGGCGTGTAATGGTTGTTAAGCCTCCAACCGACCATCCGTTTTTCAATTTTCCGCTGAGTTTGGCGGCGCCCAGGATAGATGTGGCTGAGGGCCGGTCCACATCACCATCCGTGTCTACCCCACCGCGAGGTGACTGCCCGATACGGCGGCTGTAGAAAAAGCTGGGTCTGGAAAAATTAAATCCCCAACGATTGGTGGGCCCGCCCCTGCCAAAGGAAAAAATGTTTGCCCCTTCGATAAAGAAGGGCCGTTTCTCATCGTAAAATGTTTCGTAGGCTGACAGGTTTATCAGAGAAGGGTCCACCTCCACCTGACCGAAATCGGGGTTGAGGGTAGCATCCAGAGTAAGGTTACTGCCAATACCCAGTTTGATGTCCGTACCTAGACCAATTTTGCTGTCTCGGCCATTGAAAAAGGTATTGTCCTTGGCGGAAGGCAACAAGCTGTACCCCGATGAAATATACGGGGTGAACTCCCGCCGCACGGGAGGCTGGATGTTGCGGATTCCCCTCAAGGTGGCCGCATGGGAGACCATACCTCTCTCACCTCGTCGAATATAGGTAAACAGGGCCTGCTCGTTTTTTCTCTGGATCAACCTCCCGAAAAGAATACCCCAGGTATGTTCATCCTCCCGGTTGAACCGCAGCTGTGAGTAGGGTATGCGTAATTCCGCCGTCCAGCCGTCTTCATCGATGGATGTTCTCCCTTCCCATACGCCGTCCCAGGAATCGTCGCCCCGACTATCGTTGGAAAAAGTGCCGTCCTGGATGGCCCCGGACGGGTTGATAATGAAGAAAAAGCCGGAACGCTTGTCGTTGTATGCATCGATGATCACCTGGAACAGATCGGAATTGAAGTCGGCGTCCCGCCGTCCCATGCGCGCCACAATGGAATCGGGCTGACTGTCCCACAGCCTGGCCAGGATGTACAGTGCCTCATCATCATAGGCAACCCATACATCGGTATCCTCGCTGGCGGGTGCGCCGTTGTCCGGGTCAATCTGGATGAACGTTTGATTGGGCGGCGTCAGATAGATCGGCTCGGTGAGCAGTCCATCGATCCGCAAAGGTTCATCCAGCCTGATAGCGACGACCTCGCGCTTCCGGAAATCTTCAGGTTTGAATAGGGCGTCACCCCCCCGTAAAATCGACAGAAACACCACTAGATATACAATGCGACCCATTTACTCCTCTTAGATTTAATGCCTGCCTGCCTCTGTTAGACACAGCGCGCTCCAAAAGGTTGTCAATAAATATAAATCACATGGATCTATCAAAAGGCATCACTGCCGATCGCCTACCCCGGTTAGGACATCCTTGACCACCGATCTGATCTGCTCGTAGGGCTGGGCGCCCACAATTCTCCGGTCCCCGATAATGAAGGTTGGGATCCCACTGATACCTTGCCTGAGGGCAGCCTGGAACTGGTCATCGACCTGGTGGCTTAACTGCTGAAACTTCGCGGCCAGGTCTGCGGGAGTTAGATGCAGACCCACCTCCGTCAATATCGCCTGCAGAACATCCCAATCACCGATGTTGCTCCCCTCGGCCCAATAGGCACGGAAGACCGCCCGGTGATAATCTTCATGTTTACCCTGTTCCCGGGCATATTCGCCCAGCATTAGGGCCAGCCTGGTGTTGGCAATCACGCGTATATCGCCTACGGGCAGTCCTACCGCTTCGGCCATCCGGGTGAAATTGGCCTTCACCTGGTCAAAATAGCCCCGATTGCCGCCGTAGAGCTGTTCGGCAGGTAGGCCCCCTTCCGGTATTTCGGGATGCAGGAAAAACGGCTTGTACTCAATCTCCACCTCGAAATCCTCGCGCAACTTGTCAACCCGGTCCAGGGCGACATAGCAGAACGGTCATATGTAGTCCGAGTAAATCTGAATCTTGAGATCATCCATGGTCTTTTGTCCCCGCCGGCCCGATCTGCTGGTTATCGGAATACATCCAGTCCTTCCGCCGGGACATCAGGTTGCGGAGATCCATGCGCAGCTCCTCTGCTGTGGGCCGCCCCAGATACCACCAGCCGTTATATATTTTGTAAATGCTCCGGTTCCGATCCAGAACGAAGGTGTAGGGAATGTAGACCTCGCCATGGACCGGGTCCGTGTGGTCGGCCATCTCCAGTTCGTGGAGCAGTTTCCGGTCGGGATCCATCAGGAAGGGCCAGTCGGCCGCCAGGGCCGTGCGGGTCTCATTGGTGTTCATACTGTCGTCCACCGAGACGGTGATCATTTTGCAATAGTTTACTCGCAGCTCCGGCTGCAGGTTGGCCACATAATTCGCCAACTGGCGACGGTCTTTAGGTCAGTAATACCCGCGGCTGAAGATGAGCACGCCGGGGAAGCCCCGTAAAAGCTTCGACAAGGTCTGCATTTCGCCCGTCTGATCGGGCAATTCAAAATCGGGAAATTTTTGTCCTACGTTCAAGTCGCCACGCATGGGATAGTTCAAGACAACTCTCCAATATACTTTCCAGTTCCGGGTTAAAATCGAGTGAGAAAATTACCGCCATGGGGAACGGTTGCAAACTCGATACGCAGCAAATGTCAGCCAGGCGCATCAGTGTGTCGGCCCCTGGCCGAAGTCTGCCGGATATGAGGGAGGGGGTCACATCAGGGGTACAAACGCCGACAGGGTTCGAGGGGTTTCAACGATCAGCGCCTTACTCAATCCCCAGTAGTTCCACCTCAAAGATGAGGGTCGCCATGGGTGGGATGGTGGTACCCTGCCCCATGGGTCCGTAAGCCAGGTCCGGCGAAATGTAGAGCTCCCATTTGGCGCCCACCGGCATCAGTTGCAGGGCCTCGATCCAGCCCTTTATAACGCCTGTTACGAGAAAGGTAGCGGGCTGGCCCCGCTCGTACGAGCTGTCAAACTCGGTGCCATCCAGAAGCCTGCCACGGTAGTGCACATTCACCCGATCCGAAGTTGTGGGGGTGGCTCCTGTGCCCGCTATCAGTACCTTGTATTGTAGGCCGCTAGGCAGGGAAATAACCCCTTCCTTCTCAGCATTTTCCGATAGAAACGCCCGGCCGGCAGCTATGTTGTCCTCCCTGATTCGCTTTTCCCGCTCCTGCTTTTTCACACTGTGCTCCCTCCGATAAGCTATCACCGTTTCCCGCCTTTCATCTTCGTTGATTAGGACCACTCGATCAAAGTACCCATCCATGAAACCCTTTTGATAGACCGCGGGGTCAATCTCTATCGCGTCGTTCCGAAAACCGCGGCCAATTTCCATACCAATACTATAGCTGACGGAGTCCTCAAAGGTCTGGAGGACAGAAATGTCCGGTTCTTGACGCTTACCCGAACAGGCGATCAAAACCAGGAGTGATCCGGCGACCCAGATGTATTTCATTTTTAAATTTCCCTCAATTATGCTTACCACGGTTGTTCAAGTTGATTCAATAGCATGAAGCGTTCCGGTAATACATCTATAATACCCGCGAAACGCATGCCTTGCCGAAGCTAAAACATCGTCGTTACAGCCTCGAAGAAGGCCAATTTATCCCCGTTTTGGTCTGAGAGTCACAGATTTTAGCGTCCATCATAGACCCCTCCGATACTTCCTTGAGATACTATGACTTCTTGGTGTGTCCCCCCATTAGGTAGCAAGACCATAACCATAACTACGGCCCTGCAGCCAATACGACGGTTATCGTACTTTCAGCCGGCAGAGAAACTGAGAAGCTGCATTCCCCCGCACTGTTTTCCTCGGCAAGTGTAATATTCAACGGATACACCTGCCCTGTGTCTGCCTCCCCATTTCCCGGATCACCCCGCTGCGCCAGCCGGTAGGCTACACTCTCGACAATCCTGAGTTTTCGTCCCAACTGAGTGAGATAGACCGTGGCATCATGGGCCTGATCATCGTCGTTCGCAATGGCTATGATAACTCTATCCTGGTGAATGAACCCTCCAGCATACAGGGGATTGCCCGTTTGCATCGGCGGCCCAACAACCTTTGCTCCAACGGAAATGTTAGAGAGTAGCGTTTGGAGAGCCTGGTACACCGGCTTTAGGTTCCCTTCCAGGTCCACCAATCCCCACGACTTTTTCATGTACTCCACTTCCGTGGGCTCATCAACCAGTTGCCAGATGAAGGGGACATTCACGCCATTGTTCAAATGGGCCAGGGTATTTTCAAACACGCGAACGGCGTAGGAATGGGTGAAGGTCGCGCTGTAATAATACACTTCGAACCCCTCATTGCCCCCCGAGTCCATATAACGATCGGGATGGGGATAAGTCATCCCGTGAAAAGTGTTTTCCTTGGTAGCATATTCAGTGAGGAAAATGGGCTTGGCGGGATCTTGGGCCGTGACGGCACTCTCGAATGACGGCCATTGCCGCTCAATACAGCCGGCTCCACCCCGGCACAAATCACCATCGTCCCAACTATGTGTGGACCAAACCGCCAAGGCTTGAACAGCTTCCTCGTCCAAAGCGTCAATCCAGCGGCCGCTATGGTTGTCCCAATCCAGGTGGGTCAGGCCCGGCCCCACTATGCCTACATCGACAAACCCTCGTTCATCAAGTCCCTGGCGAACGGCTTTGACCAGGGTATTATAAGTTGGCGGGTCAATACCCGTACTCCAGTTGCCATCACTGTCCGGTTCATTCATGAGTTCGATAAAATGAGGCCGCATGTTGTGCCCGTCGAATTCGGCCACCTCGCTCACCCACCAGTCAGCAAAACCGTTGACATCACGAAGCAGGCCCCTCTCATCGCGAAACTGTGGGGGGGCGGACCAGATCATCGTGACCCACTGTATGCCTAGGCCGTCCGTGACCTGGCGGGTAGCGGCTAATTGATCCCACGTGGCGCTCTCCCGCATGATGCGCACGTAGCGAATATTGAGGCCCTTTAAAATGGTTTCGAGGTCTACTCTGGGATTGTCGTTATATCCCCAGATCTGGGCGCCAAATCCCATGAACTCCTGCTGGGTTATGCTCAAGTCGAAGGTTATACTCGTGGGGCTATCTTCCACCTCCTCGCAACCCTGGAGAATGAATAAAAAAAAGATGATGAGTGTCAGGGGAAAATATCTCGCGTACATGTGGTTAATCGCGTTTGGTTCGCGCTTTTATCATCGGATTGGCATGGCACGCTGCCAGCCGGATGGATCAAAAATTGATCAATATGATGCTGGGAAGCTATATCATGACATACCTGAAATGATCACATATTTAGTCAGCTGATACATCGGATACCCTCAGACCCGTCGTAGAAACAAGTTTCCTTCAGCATGTCACCGCTAGAAAATGATCGTACCGGGGACCTGATTCGATCTCGCGATTTAGCAAGCCAGGGAGACCCTAAATTGCAACGAAAGTTGATGCCCCAGCCTCCGTCCGGAATCATGCAGACCCAGCCTACTCCGCCAACTGCTCGTATTTCTTTTTCAGCTTCTGCACGACCGCGGCATCCGCCAGGGTGGTGGTGTCGCCGAGGGCCCTTCCCGTGGCAATATCTCTTAGAAGGCGGCGCATGATTTTACCGCTGCGGGTCTTAGGTAGTTCGGCGGTGATAATCACCTGCTCCGGACGGGCAAAGGCGCCAATCCTGGTGGCCACATGCTGGCGGATTTCTTCCTCAACGCCCCGGCTGCTTGACCCGTCCAGTTTCAGCGTAACAAACGCCACAATGGCCTGACCCTTGATCTCATGGTCGATGCCGATAGCCGCCGCCTCAGCCACGGAAGGGTGGTCCACACACGCCGATTCAATCTCCATGGTGCCCAGCCGGTGCCCCGACACATTGATAACGTCATCCACCCGGCCGAGCAGCCAATAATAACCGTCCTCGTCGAACTTCGCGCCATCTCCGGTGAAATAGAATCCCTCAAACCTGCTCCAGTAGGTATCCCGGTAGCGGTCAGGGTCACCATAAATCCCCCTCAACATGGATGGCCAAGGCGATTTGATGATGAGCAATCCCCCTGTACCGCTCTCGACCGGCTTGCCATGCTGATCGACAATTTCAGCTTCGAATCCCGGCAGTGGCCGGGAGGCGGAGCCCGGTCGGGTGTGAGCAATCCCAGGCAGTGGCGAAATCATAATGCAGCCGGTCTCGGTCTGCCACCAGGTGTCAACGATGGGGCAGTTCGCCTGCCCGATGACATTGTGGTACCACAGCCAGGCCTTCGGATTGATGGGCTCCCCCACCGTGCCGAGCAAACGCAGGGTCGACAAGTCGTGCCCCTTCGGGTAGTCATCCCCCCACGACATGAACGTGCGAATGGCGGTTGGGGCCGTGTACAATATGGTCACACCATATTTCTCAACAATCGACCAGAACCGATCTTTATCCGGATAGCCGGGGGAGCCTTCATACATCACAGTGGTAGCCCCATTGGACAGGGGTCCGTAGACAATATACGAGTGACCGGTAATCCACCCGATATCAGCCGTGCACCAATAGACATCGTCTTCCTTAAGGTCAAACACATATTTGGATGTGTAGGTGACACCGGTCAGGTATCCACCGGTGGTGTGCATAATCCCCTTGGGCTTGCCCGTAGTGCCGCTGGTGTACAGGAGAAAGGCCAGTGTTTCACTGTCCAGTTCCTCGGCTTGGCAACGGGCCGGAGCGTCATCCATGAGCTGCTGGTACCAATGGTCGCGACCTTCATGCAGCTGCACTTGGGCCCCTTCACCTATATGGCGCACAACAATGACATCTTCAACGGGTGTATTGCCGGACGAAAGGGCCTTATCCACGATACTCTTGAGCGGGATAATCTGACCGTTACGATAGCCCCCATCAGCGGTAATAATGAGTTTGGAATCACAGTCCCGAACCCGGTCACGAATGGAATCGGCACTGAAGCCGCCAAAAATCACGCTGTGGGCCGCACCAATACGCACACACGCCAGCATGGCGATGGCCAGTTCGGGGATCATGGGCATGTAGATCGTCACCCGGTCCCCCTGCTTGACGCCGAAACGCTCTTTCAACACATTGGCAAACTTGTTGACTTCCCGGTACAGATCCCAATACGTCAGCACACGCTGCCCGCCAAGTTCACCTTCCCAAATGATGGCAGCCTTGTTTCGCCTCCACGTTTGAATATGCCGGTCCAGGCAGTTGTATGAAATATTCAATTTCCCGCCGATGAACCATTTGGCGTAGGGCGCATCCCATTCCAACACCCGGTCCCATTTTTTGAACCAGTGGAGCTGTTCCGCCTGCTTTTCCCAGAAACCAAGCCGGTCCTGGTTGGCGAGCTCATACAGGCTGTCATCCGACACGTGAGAACGTTCACGGAATTCTGACGAAGGTTGAAAGGTGCGGTCTTCCCCGGGCAGGGCCGTCGGCATGGTTTCCTCTGGCATGGTCACTCTCCTGGCTACTTTATCAATTGGGTAGGTGTTGGTGAGTTTAACATACTGGTTTTCCCTAGGCAAGACCTGTCGGGGAAACCGGTGATCAGGCCAGCTGGAAGGCTCGATCTATGGGACTTGGACCTGCCGCCAATGGTGGAATCAATCCGCCACGACGGTTACTATCGGCTGCGTGATCCATCCATATGACCTGCTACGGCCAGGCCCACTCCCCCAAGGATCATGACTGTCGACAGCGCCAAACGTAACGTTAACGCCTCCGACAGGAATACGATACCGGCCAGGGAGGCCAGCACAGGAACCATGAGTTGGATGCTGGCAGCTTGGGTCGTGGTCAATCCCTTAAGGGCAGCATACCAGACCGTATATCCGACACCTGAAGCGAAGGCTCCGGACAAAACCGCCAGCCAAATCCCCGTAGCGGAAACCTGTCCCCCCTGTAAAGCGAAGAGACCGAGCCCCGCAGCAAACGGCAGTGCGCGAATAAAATTGCCCGCTGTATCGGCAAGGGGGTTCCGGGTGCCCCGACCCCGTAGGGTATAGACCCCCCAGGCAAAACCCGCCGTAGCCATAAGCATGAACCCCATTAATGTGGGTGAGGATAGCCCGGGAATCACCAGGTAGGTCAGTCCAAGAAAGGCAAGTGAAAGTCCCAGCCATCCTAGGATGCGGAGGTGTTCACCCTGCCAAAGAGCGGTGAGGATCATGGTCAACTGTACCGCGGCGAACAATATAAGGGCTCCCGTACCGACACTCAGGGTAACGTAAGCGAATGAAAAGGTGGCTGTATACAGGAACAGCATGGCAGCCGAGAGCCAATTGCCCCCTGATTTCAATGGGGACTGTCTTCGAGAAAATTTTACGATAAGCAGCAGCACCGCGGCGCCCGAAGCCAGCCGTATGATGGAAAAGCTGGCGGCATCTATCGAGTCTTCGGCAAACGCCATTCGGTTAAGGAGCGAATTTGCAGCGAAGGCTACCAGGGCAAAACTTGTGTAAACAATGGTCTTTATAGGACGGCTTTCCGCGAAATTTATCATTCTCCCGCCGGTTTCGGATCGCTTATCGGTTGACGGGTTCCAGGGTGCCGGGCACGCAGAACTTCGGCCCTTGCTGGAAACTAAGGAACACCGGCCAGCTATACCTAGTTGTTATTGATGCTTTGAAGCGTTAATCCGTCAAAGATTCCGCGTCTGACAAAATCGAAATTTTTAGTAGCTAGTAAAAGTTATTTGTGCCTTAACCCGCACGCGCAGCATCCCGCCGCCTGCACGATGATCGGGGCAGGTAGAACAAGACCCTGCAGTCAACGAATGGTCAGCCTGCTCCGCCCTTAACGGGGAAAGTTTGTGCCGCGGATAGGACTCGAACCTACACAGGAATACTCCCACTGGAACCTAAATCCAGCGCGTCTACCAGTTCCGCCACCGCGGCAAGGGACACCGGTACTTCCCCCTCAAGCCTTCCATTTTACAGCCATTTTCCTATGAAATACAAGACGATGTCGCTTACAACCACGAAGGATCGGGCCAGCGGGGTGTCACCCTCCCAGGCGCCGCTTGCCACGTTACCGTCCCTCAGGTTAATGATCGGGCATAGAATTGGAATATCCCGGAGGAATCCCCCGGGGAAAAATCTTGGAGTTCAGAATTCCTGCAGGAATGGGTTTGGAAAGTGGGCGTATAAAGAGCAGGCCCTCACTGCTTGAACCCCGCCCCCCTGATCCGACAGCTACCTCAGGAGGAGCAGCTTCCGGGTGATGGTCTGGCTGGGGGTGCGTACCTGGTAAAATACCATCCCGCTCTTGACCGGGACGCCTTCCCGGTCGGTGCCATCCCATTCCACTTCGTGATATCCCGCCGATGTCAGTCCATCGTGCAGGGTGATCAGCTCACGCCCCATGAGGCTGAATATGCTTACCCGCACATCCATTTCCATCGGTATTCCGAAACGAATGCGGGTGGTGTCCCCGGATGGGTCGTGGGCCAGGAATTCTACGGTTAGTTCGTCAGGAATACTCCCCGTAGCCGAACCGGCCTCCGCCGGGAGACGAATGAGATCGATAATGGTCAGACCATTATTCTCACCCCATACCCCAGCCCCCAGGACGTACCGGGCATCCCGGCCGGGCATCCCTTCCACATTGGACTGTCGGTTCCATCCATGAAAGACTATCGTGTCGCCAGGCCGGGCGCCGGGAAGGAAATAACCCCGATCACCCAGGTCAAATCCAACGGTGGCTCTGATGTCAACCGAACCGTCAGCCTGAACGACTCCCGCGCCCGCCACGACGCTGCCGGTCTCGCCGCTCGAATTGATCCAGCCGACTGAATCAATGGCCGCCAGCTCATCTCCCTCCTTTAGGTAGACCCCACCCAGGGTCACCGCCTGCACCCGGATGATATGGGTCACGCCGGTGGGAATGAGATGTGCTGCAAAGTGGCTCGGCGCCAAGGGGGCCTGGCCCACGGCAATCACGGCCTCCTGTCCCACGGCAAAGATTAATTCTTCCCTGCAACCCCACGCCGACGCCAGGCCCAGGTCCAGTGACAGGGTCGTATCCCGGGGAAGTTGGGCGTCCAGTCTGAGTACCAGGTCGAACAGCGGCCCTGACCCGGCAGCTATCGGTTCGCCACCGTCGACTGCGGCATAGGTCAGCCGAACGCGGCCGGAATCAATGGATGCGAAGCTTAACCTCCCCGGGTCGGGGATGCGCTCCAGGGCCTCGAGGGTGAGTAGAGACAGGTACTGGGGGTCGAAGCCTACGGCGATCTCAAAACCACACAGAGCGACGGAATTGACCAAACCTACGGAGACGGCAACCGTCCGCCCCGGTTCCCCTTCACTGGCCGCCGGGGAAAAGACAGCCTGCACCTCGCCGACGGGAAATGAGCCGGACACCGTTGTCTGGGGCAAGGTGACTCCCCGTGCATCGGAAAGGACCACTTGCTCCAGGTCCAGGCCGATCAGTCCTTCCGGAGTATCAGGGTCAACACGGTAAACCAGGCTTACCACCGGCCCCCGCCCCACCGCAATGGGAACGTTGGAAAAGGACGAGACAATGACCCGGACCGCCTCATTCCCCAGATCAATGTAGTCGACTTGGGCATCGGCCGGGAGCCGAGTCCCGCCGATAACATCCAACAGCTGCAACCCACCGGAGGCCGGTCTTACGACCAGCTGAAAGGCCATGACGGGCTGGGGGTTGTCCATGAACAGGGCGACAGAGCCAGTTTCGCCCGGCTGGATGGGGACCCCGGTCCCAACCCGTAGCTGTACCCGTTCAACATTCACGTCCACATATCCACCCATCGCGCGGCTGGGATAAGGTCTGCCGGAGGTGTGGGAGATCACCACATTCCGGACGTCCAGCGGCACCCGAACCGGGGTCACATCCTGGGCATCTACCACCAGCGAGATGATCACTCCATCGCCCGGGGGGATGGTAGCGAGCCGGGGAGACAGGCCAACCACCGACAGCACGTTGCGGACCGTATCGTGATCCAGGGAAATGACCCAATCGGGCGGGACCCGCTGCCCAAGGACCGATACG
>JADFNF010000209.1 GCA_022563485.1 Fidelibacterota bacterium
GACGGCTGCGGGCTTGGTGGCCTTTGCCATGGGGTCGGAGACCTGGGGCTCCATCGTTTCGCCGGCCACCCGTAACGGCGTAACCGGTCTACGGCCCACCTATGGCCGGGTGAGCCGCGCTGGCGCCATGGCCCTGAGCTGGTCCATGGACAAACTCGGTCCCATGTGTCGCACCGTAGAGGACTGCGCCCTGGTCTTTGACGCCATTCGCGGCCCTGATGGGGTCGATCAGTCCGTCGTGGACCGCCCCTTTAACTACGATTACGAGGTGGACCTGAGCCGATTACGGATAGGGTATGAGAAGGAGGCGTTTGAGGAAGATTACCCCGACAAAGCCAACGACCAAGCCGCGCTCGATGTTTTGAGGGAACTGGGAGCCGAGCTCATCCCCATCACCTTGCCTGATTATCCCATAAGCAGCTTGGCCTTTATCCTGAGTGCCGAAGCCGCTGCAGCCTTCGATGATCTGACCCGCTCCGACCGGGACGATCTGCTGGAACGGCAGATTAAGAACGCTTGGCCCAACGTTTTCAGGTCCGCCCGCTTTATTCCCGCCGTCGAATATATCCAGGCCAACCGGGTTCGGTACGAATTGGTCCAACAGATGGAGCGGATCTTTGAGGACGTGGACCTCTATCTATCGCCATCGCTTATTGGAGATAACCTGCTCCTGACCAACTTGACGGGGCACCCCTGTGTGGTCCTGCCCAATGGATTTAATAACCAAGACTCACCGACCAGCATAACTTTTATCGGGCAACTCTACGATGAAGCCACCATTCTGGCCGTGGCCCGGGCCTATCAGGAAGCCACCGGCTGGCACCACCAGCACCCACCCCTTTTCAGGTGAGAGCAGGAGGTAATTAGGATTAATTTTGGATGGCATGAACACTCAACGGTTCCATTAGCTTATGAACAACTCACCGGGGAAATGCTGAAGCCATGACCATGACGCAAAAACCGCATATTCTGGTTGTGGATGACGAAACCGATGTCCGGGAGGTCATCCAGCTCAACCTTGGCCGGGAAGGTTTTTGGGTCACCACAGCCGCGGACGGCCAGTCGGCCCTTGATCTGCTGCGTGAGGAGCCGTTTGACGCCGCCATCCTGGATGTGATGATGCCGGGCATGGACGGTCTCGCCCTCTGCCGGGCCATTCGAGAAGACCCCCAGCTGCGGCCCTTGCCGATCCTGCTGCTCACCGCCCGGGACAGTGAAATGGACCATATCATCGGCCTGGAAGTCGGTGCCGATGATTTTATCTCCAAGTCCGCCAGTCCCCGTCTCATTTCCACGCGCCTGAAGGCCGTGCTCCGCCGAAAGGGGCCCATCGAGGAAGGGGCAGACCGGCTCACTTTCGGCACGTTGATCATTGACCGGTCCCGGCAGGAAGTGCACGATGCGGAGGGACCCCTACCCCTCACCACCATGGAATATGCCCTCTTGCTGGTGCTGGCCGAGAACCCTAACCGGGTTTTCACAAGGGGGGATCTTCTGGCGCGAGTGTGGGGGGACGAGGTGGTGGTCACCGAGCGCACCGTGGATGTACATATCAAGAACCTGCGACAGAAGATTGGGGGCAATGGCGACCTGATTGAAACCGTACGGGGGGTCGGTTACCGGGTCCGCCGGACGGGCTAGATCGCTTGCCATGAACCTGCGCCGCCGGTTTCTGCTCACCTTCATTAGCCTGGTCTTCCTGGGCGTGATGGCCATCAGCAGCTATTCCATTCTCTTTGTCCGGAGTCATCTGTTGCGCACCTCACGGGACAGCCTGGATCAACAGGCTCGTTATCTGGCTACTCTGCTCATGAGCCATCCCGACGAGGAAGAGTTCCTCACCATGATGATGGACTATGCCCGTTACACCGAGCACACGGTGGAGCTGCTCGATGCGAATTTTCGCGTGCACCTGTCGGCCGGGGCCATAGCAGATTCGACCCAACCCCTGTTCTCCGGCATCGCTGCCCTGCCCGGCTCATCCACGGAGGACCGCCAATATGTGCGCATCACCGCCAGCGAGGCAGAGATCAGGGATACGCTCACCACAGTTCGCTACATCATCTACGCGGGTATCTTTGGCGCTCTCCTGCTCACCGTGGTGGTCAGTTGGGTGGTGGCCGACCAGATTTCCCTCCCCATCCGCAAGTTGGCCGACGCGGCCCGGCAGATCGCCGGGGGGCATAGGGTGGCCCTGCCCCAATCGGATCGAACGGATGAAATCGGCGACCTCACCCGTGATGTGGCGGCCATGGCCGACCGGCTCCAGCAGGATATCCAGGACCTGAAGGGGTTGAATCAGGCCCAGGAAGATTTTATCGCGGCCTTGAGCCACGAAGTACGTAACCCCGTCTTTTCTGCCCGGGGTTATCTCGAAATGGCTCTGGAGGAAGTCTCGGCCAAGACCGAATGGGGTGCGGAGCGCGATCAGCTTCGGGAGTACCTGCAGAAGAGCCACAACAACCTGCTGCGGATCCACAGCCTCTTTGCCGATATGCTCCAGCTGGTGAGGTTGGAGTTCAATCAGGAGCCGGTGCAGCTGACCCGAGTCTCCCTCGATCAGGTGGTGGCCGAACTGCAAGAGACTTTTCTGCCCCAGGCTCAGGAACGGGGAATCGCCCTGAAAATTCAGGCGGACGGGCAGGCTGTTCAGGGACAGGCCGAGCTCCTCAGGACCGCCCTGTCCAACCTCTTGTCCAATGCCATCCGCCATACGGCCCAGGGTGAGGTGCGCCTGGCCGTCACCCGCCTCGATCATGCCCGGGTGCGGCTGGAGGTGTCCGACACGGGGGAGGGCATTCCCCCAGACCAGCTGGGCCGCATCTTCGACAAGTTCTACCGGGTGGATAAGGCCCGCAGCCGGGAGCAGGGGGGCACGGGGCTGGGGCTTTCGTTGGTGCAGCAGTGCATGCGCACCCTGGGCACGGAGATCAAGGTCGAGTCAAAAGTGGGCGCGGGCAGCCGGTTCTGGTTCGACCTCCAGGCCGGGTAACATCCAGCATCCAACCTACTTCAGCAGCAGCAACTTTATCCTAATTATTTCCCACCCCAGGGACAT
>JADFNF010000210.1 GCA_022563485.1 Fidelibacterota bacterium
GGACGCCCACGCTCGGATCCCGGTAGCTGGCCGTACCGATTTGGACCGCCTGCGCCCCTACCCGGACAAAACTGACCACATCCTCCGCCGTCATGATGCCGCCGAGGCCGATAATCGGGATGGTCACCACCTGAGCAATCTTGTAGACGTTAGCCAGGGCAATGGGCCGGATGGCCGGGCCGGAAAGTCCGCAGAGGCCGGTACTGACCAGATAACGCCCTGTGCGGGGGTCAACATCCAGGCCCACGACCGTATTGATAGCGCTCACCGCGTCGGCGCCCCCATCCTCCACCGCTTGGGCGATTTCACCAATATCGGTCACATTGGGGCTCAGTTTCACCATGAGAAACCGCGTCGTCAGCCGCCGCAGCCGACCGGTGAGCTCCCGGGTCATTTTCGGATCAATGCCAAATTCCATGCCTCCGCGCTTCACGTTGGGGCAGGAGATGTTGATTTCGTACCCGGCGAAGGGGCCCCCATGGGTCTCGATGATTTCCATAACCGTCACGTACTCCTCCATAGTGGAGCCGGCAATGTTGACCAGGACGGTGGTAGTCAGTTCATTCAGGAACGGTAACTTTTCGGCGCAGAACCGTTCCACGCCGATATTGGCCAGGCCGATGGCATTGAGCATACCGGCGGGGGTTTCGGCAATGCGCGGCGGCGCATGGCCTTCCCTGGGATGGCGGGTGATGGACTTGGTCACCAATCCCCCTAATCGGTTCACATCCACCAGCTCCGGGGCTTCATCCCCGTAGCCGAAGGTCCCACTGGCGGTGAGTATGGGGTTCTGGAGGGTCAGTTGGTCACTCAATCTAACCGTGATATCTAACGCAGGGCTCATACCAGTTGGTGCGCCCAGAAGACGGGGCCGTCCAGGCAGACCAGCTGGAAACGCTCCCGGTAGCTAGGTTGGTCCTTGCCGAACTTGGTTTTGAGCTCCACGCTGCAACCTTGACAGATGCCAAACCCGCAGCCCATCATTTCCTCCAGGGCCAGCTGGCAGGGCAGGTCGTGAGCGTTGGCGAAGTTCTTCAAGGCGGTGAGCATGGGCGCCGGCCCACAACCGAAGATAGTGACCGGTTCCGATCCGACCTGGTTCAGGACCTGTTTCAATCCGTCCACTACGGTGCCCTCCAGACCGGCCGTGCCGTTATCGGTGGTGAGGGTGATGTGTCGCTCCGGCGCATGGGTCAGGAAGTGTTCCTCCCCATCCCGGGCACCCATGATAAGGTGATGTTCCCGCCCCGCCTGATCCAGAGCATCGTGAAGAAACAAAATCGGAGCGATGCCCACACCGCCACCCACCAACACAGGGTAGCTCCCGTCAACGGCGCTCCACCCATTGCCCAGGGGACCTAGCAGGTCGACCTGCTGCCCTGGAAGCCAACCGGCCATGGTTGCGGTGCCCGAGCCGAACACTTTGTAAATCAACCCGATCCGATCCCCCTGGCGAGAGGCAACACTCATGGGCCGCCGTAGTAGAGGAGACCAGGTGGCATTGATGAGGACGTTAACGAACTGTCCCGGCTGGATGGATTGGGCAATGCCTGGAGCGGACAGTTCCATGGCGTAAATGCCACGTGCCAGTATGTTGTTGGATACTAGCTTCACCTGCTCAATGAGCATCACCCGCGCACCACTAATTTGGTGCCGGTTGAATTTCTGTGGACAACTCAGCCTTGATGCCTCTTAAAACCTCCAGCCGTTGCTGGGCCTGATCACTGTAAATCCCGGCAGGATGAAGGCTCAGGTGTTCCTCGTACGCGTCGATGGCGCTATCTAACTGTCCCAGGTATTCATCATACAAGTAGGCGATGGAAAACGATGCCTGCTCGGTACGAAACTGGTCCTGAATGGTCCGAAACAGTCGGAGTGCGAGTCGAGGATCACTCTCAACAGCCGCATCAGCCAATACCAGCAAGGAATCCAAGCGGGGGTTGCCGGTGGCAGAGGACTCATTGTCGAGGGTCAAGCTATAGGGCGAGTGGGGGTATTTTTCCAGTAGGATGGAAAGCCAGAAAGCCGCCTGATCGGGTTCGTCCTGGGTGTGGTAATAGAGGACATAAGCGGCTTGGGCGGCCACGTCAGTCTCCTCAAAGTTGGTGACGATGTCGGCCATGACTTCCAGGCCGGAAGTCACATCATTCAGTTCAAACAGCCTGATTTCACCGACCCGGTAGTTGGCGTAAGCCAGTTCCTGACGGACCGGGGCACTGTCAAATTTAATCCCGGTAGTATCCCCTTCAGACGGAGCCGCCGGTTCACTCTCCGATTCCAACTGCTTCCGGAGAACGCGAATCCGAGCGTGCATTTTCTTCAGGGTGGTGATCTGTCGGAGTTTTTCGCGCGCCGGCCCGATATAGATCGAGTTATTCTTGACCCGGGAGAAATAATCGCTAGCCGATTCAATATCGTGAAACTCAGTGAGGTAGATATCGCCGACGTGAAAAGCAGCCTCACTGGCCTCCGGCATGCGTCTGAACTCTTCAATTAAGTCAGTGAAGTGGGTAAGGGCTTCGTCGGTATTACCGTTGCGATGCTCTATTTTACCGATTTCCAGTTGTAATCCAGGGATAATACTGGCGAATTCTGAAAGGTTCACCATATTGCGAATTTCCCGGTAGGCACCATCGATGTCATCCATGAGCTGGAGCAGCTGTACCCGGGTCAAACGGGCATTGATGCGCTCGTCGTCATTGGGCGTGGTGTGGGCAAACTGATCGAGAAATTCGAGGGCCGCAGGGTAATCCTTCGCCTCGTCGGCCAGGGTATAGAGGCGGTATAAGAGGACGGACTTCTGGGCCGGCGTAGTGGCTAACTCCGCACCCTGCTCAAAGGCTCGCATGGCCCCGGGCACATCCTTCTGCCTGAGGGCCAGTTCCCCTTGCAGGATGTAAACCTCGGTCAACAACTTCTTTGGCGGATGATCCATGGCGATGATAGGCGCCAGATCCTCCTCAACCAGGTCATACATCCCCATCTCGGCGTGGACCTTGGCCAACCAAATGCGGACCTCATTGGCATAGTCGATCCAGGT
>JADFNF010000041.1 GCA_022563485.1 Fidelibacterota bacterium
ATGTACGCCCGCCGCTTGCAGGTACAGGAGCGCATGACCCTGCAGATTGCCAACGCCCTCATGGAGGTTCTGAAACCCAGAGGGGTCGGCGTGGTGGTGGAAGGGGTCCATATGTGCATGCAGATGCGGGGGGTGGAGAAGCAGAACAGCTACGCCACCACGTCGCACATGGTAGGGGAGTTCAAATCTAGCCAGAAGACCCGGGAAGAATTCCTGCAAATCGTATCCATGGGGCGGAGAGGTTAATGGCCATACTGGGCGCACACGTATCCATAGCCGGGGGCTCCGAAAAGGCTCCCGGACGGGGTAAGGCCATCGACGCGGACGTCATCCAGATATTTACGGCCAACCAGAACCAGTGGAAGGCGAAGCCCCTCACGGAGACCAACATCGACGGATTTCGGGAGGGAATGACCCAGGGGCAGCCCCAGGTGAGCATCACCCACGACAGCTACCTGATCAACCTCTGCTCGATAGAGAAGTGGAAGCTCAAGCGGGCCGTGGATACTTTCATTGAGGAGCTGGATCGCAGTGAGGCCCTGGGGATCGACTACATCGTCTTTCACCCCGGCGCCCACATGGGGGCCGGCTACGAAGCCGGTTGCGCCACCGTGGCCGAGAGCCTCAACACTGTCCTGGCTGCACGGCCGGATCACCAGGTGAAGCTGCTGGTGGAGATCACCGCCGGGCAGGGGACCACCGTAGGGCACAGCTTCGAGCAAATCGCTGACATCCTGGGACAGGTAACCTCGCCGGAGCGCATGGGGGTCTGCTTCGATACCCAGCATGCCTTTGCCGCCGGATACGATGTGCGTACCCCTGACGGATGGGAGCGGGTGCTGAAAGAATTTGCCAACACCATCGGTCTTGAGCAGCTGCGGGCGTTCCATCTCAATGACAGCAAGCGGGAGTTGGGCGACCGGGTGGACCGGCATGAGAAGATTGGTCAGGGGTACTTGGGATTGGCCCCCTTCTGGTGCCTGGTGAATGATGAGCGCTTTGCTGATACGCCGGCTGTGCTGGAGACGCCGGTGGAAAATGAATCGGAGTACGGCGATGAACTCCGGCTGTTGCGCTCGCTCATTGGCGCCCCCGAACCAGAACCGGTAGCCTGAGCAGGACCGGTAGGGGCTATCCTGTGGCGGAAAAATTTGATCTCATCGTGATCGGCGGCGGCCCCGGTGGTTATACCGCCGCCATCCGGGCGGCGAAGCTGGGTCATAAAACCGTTGTGGTGGAGAGCAACCACCTGGGGGGCATCTGCCTGAACTGGGGCTGCATCCCCACCAAGGCCCTGCTGCACACGGCGAAGCTGTACGATGATATCCGCCGGGCAGCTGACTACGGCCTGGTGGTGGGGGAGACGCAGGTGGACTGGAAGCGAGTCATTGACCGCAGCCGGGACGTGGCGGGCCGCCTGTCCAAAGGGATCGAGTTCTTGTTCAACAAGCATGGCGTGGCCTACCATATCGGCAGGGGCGTGCTGGCCGATGGCCTGACGGTGGAAGTCACCCCGGAGCAGGGCCGGCCCTACCGGCTCCAGGCGAAGCACATCATCATCGCTACAGGCGCTCGCGCCCGGGCACTTCCGGGCATACAGCCCGACGGGGAGCGGATCATCACGTCCCGGGAGGCCATGATCCTGCCGGAGGTGCCTAAACGGTTGGTGGTCATCGGCGCCGGAGCCATCGGTGTGGAGTTCGCCTACCTGTACAGCGTCTTTGGCAGCGAAGTGACCCTCATCGAGCTCTTGCCCCGGATTCTGCCGGTGGAGGACGAGGATATTTCCAAGGAGCTGGCCCGGCAGTTCAAGAAGCGCAAGATCACCCTGTTGACCGGAACAAAAGTTGATCGCATTGACCGGCAAAAGACCCAGGTGCAGGTGCATACGTCAGGGGCTGCCCAGGAAACCGTCACGGCGGAGTACGCCCTGCTGGCCGTGGGGGTTGGGGGTAACGTGGAAGACCTGGGACTTGAGCAGGTGGGGGTAGTCGTCGAGGGGGGAACCATCCGGGTGGACGAATTGTGCCGTACCGGCGTGGAAGGCATCTATGCCATCGGCGATGTCATCGGGCCGCCGTGGCTGGCCCACGTGGCCTCCGCCGAGGGCATCATGGCCGTGGAGCACTTGACCGGCCTGGACCCCGAACCCCTGGACTATGGGAATATCCCCGCGTGCACCTACTGTGAGCCACAGGTCGCTTCGGTGGGGCTCACCGAGCAGGCGGCCCTGGAACAGGGCTACGAGGTGAAGACTGGCAAGTTCCCTTTCCGGGCGCTGGGCAAATCGCTGGCTACAGGCAAGATAGACGGCTTCGTCAAGGTGGTCTACGACGCCCAATATGGCGAACTGCTGGGGACTCATATCATTGGGGACAACGCCACAGATCTCATTACGGAGGTAGCTTTGGGCCGCAAGCTTGAAACGACTTACCAGGAGGTTTTAAGGACGGTCCACCCTCATCCGACGCTTTCGGAGGCCATCGTGGAAGCTACCGCCCTGGCCTACGGGGAGTCGATCAATTACTAATCCACGTCGATGGAGGTTCCTTGACTGGCCCGGCTCAGTTGCCAGAGGTGCACCGCTGCGGTGATGACCACGCCGGCGCTGAGGAATAGGCCCAGGGCGATGAGGGCGGCCACCAGTCGAGGGAAGACCAAGACGAAGATGGCGGCCAGGATCAACATCAGGCCGACGGCCAGGATTTTAGCCCATGACCGGCCGAACCAACTTTCCAATTGCGGCGAAATTTCGGTGTAAATAATGCGTGTGACCATATTCATTCCATTCTACGTTTGATAGTGAATTTAGTCTCAAAGATCGTGCCGTCAGCACATTACCTGCCGGGTTGTGCGTGGGTGCGACAGAATGGCATAACCGCCATTTACGGGCTTATGAGAGGGCAATGACCGACGAATGAAAAAATCCCTGGTCCTGTTGCTGTGTGCCGTTCTGACCAGTTTCATGCTGGGCAACTGTGCGTCCCGATTGGCCATCAAGGCTGGCCAGGATGTGATCTCCATGGATCGTTACACGGAGGATTTGGTCACGTTGGCTTCTGATGAGTTTCAGGGGCGCAAACCCGGTACTCCCGGTGGGGCAATGACGGTCCGGTATCTCGTGGAGCGCTTTGAGCGTCTCGGGCTTGAGCCGGGCAACGGCCGGAGCTATCTGCAGGAGGTTCCCCTGATGGCTATCATCCCCGATACCCAAGCCACCCTGATAATTACGGGTGCAGGTGTTTTCCGTGAACTGGCCTACGGAGATGATTTCCTTGGCCAACCAGGCGGATACAATGAGGAAGTCCGATTCGACAGCACCGAGCTGGTGTTTGTGGGCTATGGTGTGGTGGCCCCGGAATACGATTGGGACGACTACGCCGATGTCAACGTGGATGGGAAACTCGTGGTGATTCTGAGGGGCGACCCTGGCTTTGCCACCGGCGACACGACCCGGTTCAGAGGAACGAGCAGGACGTCCCACGCCTTCTTTGCATCCAAGTACCGGCAGGCCGGAGAGCACGGGGCCAGGGGAGCGTTCGTCATCATTGACCCGAAACTCTCCTCAAACCAGAGCAACTGGACCCGGTTCAAGCGCCGGGGAACGCGGTCTAGGACCAAGCTTGAGCCGGATGGCGAGGATACTCCCGGGCTCGAAGTGGAAGGTTACTTGAACCTCAGTACGGGTCGCAGTATCCTGGCCCTGGCCGGGCTGGACTATGATTCCCTGGTGACCGCCGCCGCCCAGCCCGGTTTCAGGTCCGTCCCCCTGGGGCTGCGTGTTTCCGGTTCCATCAGGACGACGATCAGGCACTTCACTTCGCATAACGTCATGGCCCGATTGACCGGAACGAAACGCCCGGACGAATGGGTCATCTATACCGCCCATTGGGATCACGAGGGGATGGATTCCACCTTGGCAGGGGACCAGATTTACAACGGCGCTGCGGACAACGCTACCGGGACAGCCAGCATCCTCAGTCTGGCGGAGGTCTTCGCCGGCCTTGATCAGCCCCCGGAACGGTCCATCCTGTTCATGGGCTTTACGGCGGAGGAAAGTGGGCTGCTCGGTTCCCGATACTACGTGAACCACCCGGTTTATCCCCTTATAAAAACGGTCACCGTGATTAACATTGACATGTTGGTCCCCTTGGGCCAGACCCATGATATCATTATTATCGGCCACGGCAAGTCGGTGTTGGACAAGTATGTGGCCCGGGCCGCCAAGCGGTTAGGCATGGTCGTCCAACCCGACTTGTGGCCGGAGAGAAATTTTTATTTTCGGTCCGACCACATCAATTTTGCACGAGAAGGTGTACCGGCCCTCAATATGACGCCGGGCATGGATCACGTCGTATACGGGCAAGACAGCACCTTGGCAAGGTTCGATGATTTTATAAAAGAGAAGTACCATCAGGTGTCCGATGAGTTTGATGCCTCGTGGGACCTGGCCGGTATCAGGGATTACCTTCGTATTGCTTTCGATGTGGGCTACACCATCAGCAATCAAACCAGGTTTCCCAACTGGTACCGAGGGGACGAGTTCAGGCCTATTCGGGATGCAGCCATGGACGCGGCCGGTTCCAAGTAGAATGACCTAATAGAGGAGGATACGAGTTTCATGGAGAAACTGATTGACTTGATTCGGCCGCAACTGATCATCGCTGGTCTCTTTTTATTCAACGGATGTCAGACCGGGGACCAGGATTTGGCTTCCGCCCAGGCTGGCATTTCGGTTGAAGACCTGTCTGCGGACATTGCTATTTTGGCGTCGGACGATTTTGAGGGGCGCGGTCCTTCTACCAGAGGGGAAGAGCGCACTATTGCCTACTTGCAGCAGGAATTTGCCGATCTGGGGCTCGAGCCGGGCAACGGGGAAAGCTATTTCCAGGAAGTTCCCCTGGTGGAGCTGACGACCAGTCCCGGTTCAGGGATGGTTATCTGGACGAAGGAGATCACCACGGGTCCCAGCTACCGACGTGAATATGTGGCCTGGACGAAGCGAGTGGTCGACCGTGTTTCCTTGAGCCGCTCTGACCTGGTCTTCGTGGGCTACGGTATTGTGGCGCCGGAGTACGATTGGGATGACTACGCCGGGGTGGACGTGCGCGGGAAAACTGTGGTGATGCTGGTGAACGATCCGGGATATGCCACCCAGGACAAGGATCTGTTCCAGGGCAACGCCATGACCTACTACGGCCGGTGGACCTATAAATTCGAGGAGGCGGCCCGGCAAGGGGCGGAAGGGGCCTTCGTCATCCACGAGACTGGCCCGGCTGGTTACCCTTGGGACGTGGTGCGCAGCACTTGGACCGGTCCTCAATTTGATCTGGTGACTGACGACATGAACCTTTCCCGGTGCGCCGTGGAAGGGTGGTTTACCGGTGAGCTGGCCCGAAACCTTTTCGTGCTGGCGCGACAGGACTTTGACAGCCTCAAAGCCGAGGCGGCTCGTCCCGGGTTTAGGGCGGTGCCCCTGGATTTGGAAATTTCGTTGACCCTGAGCAATACCATCCGCTGGTCCACATCCAATAACGTGCTGGCCCTGCTGCCGGGGAGCGACCGGGATGACGAAGTGGTGATCTATATGGCCCATTGGGATCACTTGGGGATCGACCCTCGCCGGGATGGGGACCAGATTTTCAACGGCGCCCTGGACAACGCCACCGGGACGGCGGGTCTGCTGGAACTGGCCGAAGCCTTTAGCCAGCTGAAAAACCGTCCCGCCCGATCGATACTCTTCTTAGCGGTTGCGGCGGAAGAGCAAGGCTTACTCGGATCCCGGTATTACGCCACCCATCCAGTCTATCCCCTGGCAAAAACGGTGGCGGCCCTCAATATGGACGGTCTAAACATCTACGGCCCCATGAAGGACGTGACTGTCATCGGCTATGGCAATTCCCAACTGGACGATTACGTCGTCAAGGCTGCCAAGGAGCAGGGGCGTGTCGTGCGGCCGGATGCCGCGCCGGAGAAAGGCTACTTTTATCGGTCGGATCATTTCAGCTTTGCCAAGGAGGGCGTTCCGGCCCTTTATCTCGAGAGTGGGATCGACCACGTGGAGCACGGCGAGGACTGGACCCGGGAGCAAATGGACGACTATACCGCTGAGCGCTACCACCAGCCCTCCGATGAGTTCGACCCCGCATGGGACCTCACCGGGGCGGTGGACGACCTGCGGCTACTGCTGGACATCGGTTACCAGCTGGCCAACGGATCGTCATTTCCAAACTGGAGCAAGGGCAACGAGTTCCGGGCGGCACGGGACGCCATGTTTGAGAGATCAAGGGCCGGTGTCCCCTAGAAACGGGAGATTGTCTCGGGGGGCCGGGTGATGGGATGACGGTCGCTGACCTATCAGTGGTCGCGTTGCGGTCGGCCATCCGATCCGTTGCGTGGGCACCACCGTTGACCCCCGGCACGGTTGATGAGGTGGCGCGGAGTATTCGGCAGCAGGCGTTGGGCTCTCGGCTGACCATCTTCTACCTTGGCCGTCAACCCTACGGCCCAATGTGGGCGCTCCAGAAACGGCTCCACGCCTGGCGGGTGGCGGGGGAGATCCCCGATGTGGCCTTGCTGCTGGAGCACGAACCGGTCTATACCCTTGGGAAAAATGCCCGGCCGGGGAATCTGCTGAGCCGGCGGCCCGGCGCCGAGGTGGTGGCCGTGGACCGGGGCGGTGATGTGACCTATCACGGACCGGGCCAACTGGTGGGCTATCCCATCGTCAATCTTAAAGACCATCGCCCCAGCGTCACCTGGTATATGCGGGGCCTGGAGGAGGTCATTATCCGTACCCTGGCCACCTATGGACTTGCCGGAGAACGCATCGATGGCCTGGCGGGGGTATGGGTCCGGCAGCGAAAGGTGGCCGCCCTGGGGGTTCGTCTCGCCCGGTGGACGACGATGCACGGCTTTGCCCTGAACATCCATGTCCCCCAGCCCTGTTTCGACGGCATGATTCCCTGTGGGATCTTGGAGTACGGGGTGGCCAACTTGAACGATTTTGCGGCCGTCCCCACGGACGTCAAAGAGGTGGCAAACCGGCTGGCCTTCTACTTACAGGATTTTTTAGGGGGGTGACAGTGGCCAAGTATCATGGCTTCACCAGGACCCGATTGCTCGGCTTCTATCGCACGATGACCACGGCGCGCGTCCTGGATGACAAGATGCTCACCCTCCTGCGCCAGGGTAAGGCGACCTTCCATGTGGGCGGCGCGGGACACGAGGCGGCTCAGGTTGCGGCGGCTTCCTGCTTCAAGCCGGGCAATGACTGGGCCATGCCCTATTACCGGGACGCCGCCTTTGCCCTCCAGTGGGGCATGACGCCCCGGGAGCAGCTCCTGTCCTACCTCGGCCGGGCCGATGATCCCGCCTCAGGGGGGCGTCAGATGCCGCAGCACTACAGTACCATTGAGCTCCGCATACCGCCCCAGTCCGCGGCGACAGGAACCCAGTTTCTACAGGCCGTGGGGCTGGCTCTGGGCGTTCGAAAGGAAGGACGGGCCGACGTGGTTTACGTCAGTGCCGGGGATGGGGCCACCAGTGAGGGGGACTTTCACGAAGCCCTCAACTGGGCGAGCCGGGAAAAATTGGGCGTCATATTCTTCATAGAGGATAATGCCTACGCCATCTCTACTCACGTTTCGCAGCAGACAGCCGGTGGTTCGTCCTACAAGATCAGCGCCGGCTATGAGTCCCTGGCGCGCTTCGAGGTGAACGGCTCTGATTTTTTCGAGACTCGCCTAGCATTCGAGAAGGCCGTCAAGCGGGCCCGCCTGGGTGAAGGCCCCGCCATCATTGTTGCCCATGTCCCGCGCCTGATGCCCCACTCCAGTTCCGATGATCAGCGGAAGTATCGCGACCCGCAGGAGTTGGAAGAAGACCGGCAGCACGATCCGTTGCCTCTGTTCCGGCAGAAACTTGTGGAGGAGGGCATCGCCACCGATCAGGAACTCGACGACCTTGAAAAAAAGGTCCGGAAAAAGGTGGATGGCGATGCCCGGTGGGCACTGGAGCAGGCGGTACCCGACCCGGCCACGGCCCGGCTCCACGTCTACGCTGAACAGCCGGTGGTCGATGGCACCCCCCACACCGAACCGACCGTGACGGGTAAGGAGGTCATGATGGTGGACGCCATCAACCATGCCCTGCACGAGGAGTTGGCCTTCAACGATAAACTTATCATCTATGGCCAGGATGTGGCCGACAAGAAGGGCGGCGTTTTTGGCGTCACCCGCCACCTGAGCGAGGCCTTTGGGACGGAGCGGGTCTTCAATGCGCCCCTGGCCGAAAGCAGTATTGTGGGGACTGCCATCGGGCTGGCCGAGGCCGGTTGGCATCCGGTGGTGGAGATCCAGTTCGCCGATTACATCTGGACGGCCACCATGCAGCTGCGAAATGAATTGAGCACCTTACGCTTCCGTTCCAATAACAGCTGGAAAGCCCCCATCGTCATCCGGGTACCGGTGGGCGGTTATATCCACGGAGGACCTTACCACAGCCAATCCATCGACGGATTTTTCACGCATATGCCCGGTTTCCGTATCGCCTATCCCTCCACCGCTGCCGATGCCAAGGGGCTGCTGAAAACCGCTTGCCGTATGGACGATCCGGTGATATTCATGGAGCACAAAGGACTCTATCGCCAGCGGTATGCGGCCTCACCGGAGCCTGATGCCGACTATCTCCTGGCGTTTGGCCGTGCCAGGGTGGTGGAGGTGGGGGAAGCAGCCACCATTATCACCTGGGGCGCCACGGTACAAATGTCGTTGGAGGCTGCGAAACAGGTCCGGGAGCGATCGGGAAAAACGGTGGAGGTGATCGACCTGCGCACCCTGAATCCCCTGGATATGGATACTGTCCTGGCATCGGTGGCCAAGACCAGCCGGGCGCTGGTGGTCCACGAGGATCTGCTTACGGGTGGTTTTGGAGCCGAGATTGCCGCCCGCATTGCCGATGTGGCCTTCGAGTCGTTGGATGCCCCGGTGAAGCGGGTGGGGGCCTTCGACGCACCGGTTGTACCCTTTTGTGCTGGCCTGGAAGAACAAATTTTGCCCCAGACCAGCTGGATTGAAACTGCGCTGAAGGAGTTGCTAAACTATTGACCAGTTATTGCCCAACAAAAGAAGAGGAGGGTAAACCTATGGCGAAGCGAGCGGAGTCTTGTGCAAAGGGCAGGTTGGTGGTGGCTATAACGCTGCTCCTGGTGCTGACGACTTGTCAGCGTGGATCGAGGCAGTGGGATCAGTTCGTCGAACAATTTATTGACGGTTTCGCCAGGCAGCACCCCGTTTGGGCCGTTTCGACGGGCCTCCACCAGTTCGACGGACAGCTGCCAGACTTCAGTCTCGTGGCCCTTCAAACGGAGGTCGTCTGGCTCAGGGCCCAGCAGCGGCTGGTCGAGAACTTCGATGGGGCGTCGTTGAGCGAGCCTCAACGTAGGGAGCGGGAATACGCCCTGGCCGTCATCGCCGGGCAGCTGTTCTGGCTGGAAACGGCGGGCTGGCCGCTTAAAAATCCCTCGTACTATGCCGGCGCTCTGTCCCCCGATGTTTACGTGAATCGGGAGTATGCCCCCTTAGACCAGCGTTTGCGGGCTTATGTGGCCTATGCCCGCAACGTCCCCGAGGCCGTGGAACACGTGCGGCTGAACCTGCGGGTACCGCTGCCTAAAACCTACGTCCAACTGGGGCGCATTCAGTTCGGTGGTCTGGCCCGTTTCCTCACCGAGGATATTCCCGGCATTTTCGCCCCGGTGGAGGATGAAGCCCTGCAGGCGGAGTTCCGGGTGGCCAACGACGCCGCCATAGAAGCGTTTCGGGAGCTGGATGCCTGGTTTGGTCGTCAGGAGGCCACGGCCACGGACGATTACGCCTTGGGCGCCGAGGTGTTCAGCGAAATGCTGCGGGTTACCCAACAAGTGGACGTGTCCCTGGACAGCCTGGAGGCTATCGGTCGGCGGGACCTGGAACGGAATCTGGCGGCCCTGGAGCAGGCCTGCGCCGAGTTGGCTCCCGGTCAATCCATTCCCGACTGTATTGCTTGGGTACAGGGGCACAAGCCTGAAGAAGGGCCGGTGCAGGCCGCCCGCAACCAGCTGGCCGGACTCAGGCAGTTGCTCATCGATCAGGAACTGGTCACGATTCCCGGCACGGAAGGGGCCCTAGTGGACGAATCGCCGCCCCACCGGCGTTGGAATGCGGCCTATATCGACATCCCCGGGCCTTACGAGGAGGGGCTGCCCTCCACTTACTATATCGCCCCGCCTGACCCTTCCTGGTCGGATGAGGAGCAACGAGCCTATATTCCCGGCGAGGCTGATCTGCTGTTCATTTCCGTGCACGAGGTCTGGCCGGGACATTTCCTGCAGTTTCTCCACGCCAACCGGTCCTCGTCCAAGTTTGGACAACTGTTCAGCACCTACAGCTTCACCGAAGGCTGGGCCCACTACACCGAGGAGCTCATGTGGGAAGCGGGACTGAATGACGGCGACCCTGCCACTCACATCGGTCAACTGCTCAACGCCCTGCTGCGCAACGTGCGCTACCTGTCGGCCATTGGGTTGCATACCCAGGGTATGACGGTTGCGGAATCGGAGAAAATGTTCCGTGAGCTGGCCCACCAGGACCCAGGCAACGCCCGGCAACAGGCCGCCCGGGGGACCTTTGATCCCGGCTATCTGAACTATACCTTGGGCAAGCTGATGATCCGTCGATTGCGCGCAGACTGGACCGCCAGCAGGGGCGGCCGGGAGGCGTGGGGCGCGTTCCACGACGCCTTCCTGTCCTACGGCAGTCCCCCGGTTCCCCTGGTGCGCGAGGCCATGCTGGGTGCAGACAGCGGGCCGGCACTGTGAGTTGCAGGAGGTGGCAGACCACGGCGAGCCCGGCAGGGCAGAGTGCGGAGCGCGGCGTGTCAGACGGTCCAATCGCTGACTGATTTTACTGGTAATACTATTAGGCTTACTCTAAGTTATACCATAGGGAATATAAAGGGTATAACTAATGGCAACCGTAAAGACTGCGATTTCGATTCCGGAAGACTTGTTTGAGGGTCTTGAAATTGCATCCAAGGAGCTGAAGATTTCCCGGAGCCAGGTTTTTGCCCTGGCCGTGAAGGATTTCTTGCGGGAGCGCGAAAACCGTCGCATGTTGGACCAGCTGAACCGGGTTTACGCAGACAGGCCGGATGAGAAGGAGCAGGAATATCTTGAACGGATGAAAGCGCGTTATAGAAAAATCATTGAAGGGGAGTGGTGATCAGGCAAGGTGACATCTACTGGCTGGATCTTGGGGCGCCTCGGGAATCCGGCCCCGGCTACCGTCATCCTCATGTCGTTGTCCAGAGCAACCTGCTTAACCAAAGCCCTATCCATACGGCCATCGTCTGTGCGATTACGTCGAACCTCCAGCGTGCCGGCAGTCCGGGAAATGTTTTGCTCAAGATGGGGGAGGCCTATCTATCCAAGCCAAGTGTTGTGAACGTGACCCAGATCATGACGGTAGACAAATCTGATTTGGTGGAAAAGATTGGCACATTATCTTCTACGCGTGTCCTTGAAATCCTTGAAGGCGTCCAATTGGTCTTGCAGCCCCGTGACGTGCGGGAGTGAGGGAAGTAGTGGCAGTAGCAGGGGCAGGGAAGAGCGAAGTATGAGATTTTCAAGACAAGGCCGGCGTGAGCGGAGTATAGCGCGATGATCGTCGAGGTGGTCATGCCCAAGCTGGGCGAATCGATTATGGAGGGGACCATCCTGGAATGGAGGGTGGCCGCGGGCGATCCCATCAAGGTGGACGATACGCTGCTGGAAATCTCCACCGACAAGGTCGACTCGGAGATTCCCTCCCCGGCCACGGGGACGGTGCTGGAACTGCTCTTCGAGCCCCAGCAGACCGTCGACATAGGGGTGGTCATCGCCCGCATCGGCACGGAGGGGGAGGCTCCCGTGAAGCAAGCGCCGCCCCGCAAGACCGCTCCACAAGAGGCAGCCCCAGCTGCTGCTTCTGCCGCCCCTCTTCGTCCCGGCCTCGTCGGGACTGCGCTGGGCAAGCTGCCAACTGCCCCTGGTACGGCCCGCTTCTACTCCCCGCTGGTGCGGTCCATGGCCCGGCGGGAGGGCCTCAGCCAAGCCGAGCTCGCTGGTATTTCCGGTACCGGAGTTAACGGCCGGCTCACCAAGGCCGACCTGCTCGCTTACCTTGAAACCCGACCCCAAGCTGTCCCTGCCCCTGCTCCCAGTGGTCTCGTGGACGAGGTCTATACCTTGTCGCCCATGCGCCGGAAGATCGCCGCGCATATGCGGCGGTCCCTGGATACCTCCGCCCATGTCTACACCATCTCCGAGTGCGATATGACGCCGGTGGTGGCCTTCGTGGAGCGCCACAGGGAACCGCTCCTCAATCTCGAGGGGGCCAAACTGACCTATACCTCCCTGATCGCCTACGCTACCCTCAAGGCCATCGGGGATTATCCTCTGATCAATGCCGCCCTAGACGGCGATAATGTGGTCGTCCGGCGCGACATCCAGCTGGGCATTGCAGTGGCCCTGCCCGATGACGGCCTAATCGTTCCGGTTGTCCATCAGGCCGATGGGCTCAGCCTCGTGGAACTGACGCGGAGCATTGCCGATTTGGCGCAACGGGCCCGAAAGGCCCAACTCCAACCCGATGAGGCTGCCGGCAGCACCTTTACCATCACCAATCCCGGTGTTTATGGAAGCCTCATGGGGTTGCCCATCATCAACCAGCCCAACGTGGCTATCCTGGCGGTGGGGGCGGTCAAGAAGCGGCCCGTGGTGCGGGAGACCGAAGCTGGTGACGGTATCGTTATCCGGTCCATGATGCTGCTCTCCTTGGGCCACGATCACCGCCTCATTGATGGCGCCTATGGGGCCCAGTTCCTGGAGCGGATCGTTCACTACCTGCAAACCATCGATTGGGCGCAGGCGCTGAAAACATGATCCAGGCTATGGAATTATCGATGGGCATCCCGGGGTCGGACCCCCTCGTCCCGCCGAAACGGCGCCCCCATTGGCTGAAGATCAAAATCAGGACCGGGGAAAACTACCGGGACTTAAAGAATCTGGTGCGTGGCAAGGCCCTTCACACAGTGTGTGAGGAGGCTCGGTGCCCCAATATTTACGACTGCTGGGAGCGCAAAAGCGCCACCCTCATGATCCTGGGTGACGTGTGCACCCGGTCCTGCGGATTCTGTGCCGTGAAGACGGGTCGTCCGCCATACTTGGATGAGTTGGAGCCCTACCGGGTGGGGGCGGCGGTGCAGGTCATGGGTCTGCGGCACTGCGTGATCACCTCGGTGAACCGGGACGAGCTGCCTGATGGTGGCGCCGGCATCTGGGCCGAGACCATTCGCCAGATCCGCTCCCAGGCAACCGGGTGTACCGTGGAGGTGCTGATTCCCGATTTCAGGGGCGACCGACTGGCCCTGCAACAGGTCATGGAGGCCGGGCCGGACATTCTCGCCCACAATCTGGAGACGGTGCCGCGGCTTTACCGACGGGTACGGCCTCAGGCGGACTATCGGCAGAGCCTGAACGTTCTCGCCCAGGCCCATGATAGGGGGTTGACGGTTAAATCAGGGATCATGGTGGGTATTGGGGAGCGGACCGACGAAGTTATGGCGCTATTGACTGACGTGGTGGCGACGGGCTGTCACCTGTTCACTATCGGCCAGTATCTCCAGCCGACCCGGGATCATCTGCCTGTTAGCCGGTATGTCCACCCCAACGAGTTTGCCCGCTATAAGGTAGCGGGCCTGACCATGGGATTCAAAGTCGTGGAGTCCGGTCCCCTGGTCCGGTCATCTTACCATGCTGACGAGCAGGCTGAGCTGCTGATCACCCATTCTGGGGGCTAGTGCCCCAGTTCATCAAGGAATTGTTTAGGAGTGCTGACCCAAAGGAGCGAATTTGGAACCTCGTAGAAACGCGTTTATGTCGATAATTGTTGTGGCGGGAATGCTTCTGGTCTACCTGGTCTATGGGCCGAGCCTGTTCACGGGATTGACCCCGGGTCAGTCGACCGGCACACCCCCA